>JAIRXN010000127.1 GCA_031268245.1 Treponema sp.
CGGCGTGTCCGGGACGCGGGTTTAATAGGCATGGGGGGAGCCGGTTTTCCCTCCCATGTAAAGCTCAATCCGCCGCCGGGGAAGGTCATAGACACGATCATTGCCGATGGGGCGGAATGTGAACCCTACCTCACCACAGATGAAGCGGCCATTACCGAAAAGCCCCATCTTCTGGTTCTGGGCCTTGCCATAGTGATGAAGATAAGCGGCGTAAAACACGCTATCATCGGCATGGAGGATAACAAAGCCCGGCTCATTCCCATGCTTGAACGGGAGATACGGCTGGCCGAAATAGACGGCGAAGTGAATATCGGGCTCTGCAGAACCCGTTATCCCCAGGGGGGCGAAAAAATGTTGATCACCGCCCTGACAGGCCGGGAGGTGCCCAGCGGCGGTCTTCCGATGGATGCCCGCTGCATCGTGCAAAATGTAGGTTCCCTCATCGCCATTGCGGAAGCCTTCAGCCTGGGGAAGCCCCTCATTGACCGGGATCTTACCGTTTCCGGGGGGGCCTGCAGGACGCCGAAGAATATCCGGGCGCCCATCGGCACTCTGCTGACAGATCTGCCGCCCCAGTTTATGGACATAGACCGGGAAAACCTGAAGAAGATCCTTTTCGGTGGCCCCATGATGGGTACTGCGGTTCCCGGTCTTGAAATTCCCATTCAGAAGAATACTTCCGGCATAATACTGATGACCGCCGGAGAAACTACGGCCTATGCGGAGGGGCCCTGTATCCGTTGCTGCCGCTGTATCCGGAACTGTCCCTGCCGCCTCTCCCCGGTAATTATGAACAACAGTCTTGAGGAAGGAGATCTGGACTATGCGGTGAAGGCCGGGCTTATGGATTGTATCGAATGCGGAAGCTGCAGTTATATGTGCCCGGCCCGGATAAAACTGGTACAGCGTTTCCGGGTAGGAAAACAGAGGCTCCGCATCAAGCAGGCGGCAAGCGCAAAACTTTCCGCGGGAGACGTATAGATGTCTGACAATACACCCAATCAGATTCAGCCTTCGGCTTCATTCCTGCTGGCTTCCTCTCCCCATATCTCCTCTCCGGTGAATTCCCGCCGCCTCATGGCGAACATGCTCATGGCCCTGGCCCCGGCTTCGATCTTCGGAATTGTGATCTTCGGAGTCCCGGCTCTGTTGAACATTATTGTTTCGGTGGCGGCGGCGGTACTATCGGAACTTCTTTTCCGTAAGATAACCGGGCAAAGCTTCCGCGCCGGGGATCTTTCGGCCGGGGTTTCAGGGCTTCTGCTCGCACTCATTGTACCACCCTCGACGCCGCCCTGGATGACGGCCCTGGGGGCGATCTTCGCGGTGATCGTTGCCAAGGAATTTTTCGGAGGACTGGGGGCCAATGTGTTTAATCCTGCATTGGCAGGCAGGGCATTTCTGCTGATGAGCTTTCCCGCGGCCCTTACCACCTGGCACAACCCCAAGGGAGGCTTTCCTTTACGCGTGGATTCCTTCAGCGCCGCTTCCGCCGTTGACGGTATCAGCGGGGTAACGCCCCTGGGAATCCTCAAAGCCGGCGGAACCACGGCGGAAATAGGCCGGGCTTTTCAGGGCTGGAATCTCAGCGTTACCGAAGGTTACCGGGATACCATCGGTACACTATTTATCGGAAACCATGCGGGTTCTATCGGTGAAACATCCATTTTATGTATTGCGGCGGCCCTGATCTTCCTTATCCTCACCAAGACCATAGACTGGCGGGCGCCTCTTGCCATGCTAGCGACGGGCCTTATCGCTTCATTCTGTTTCGGAATGGATCCCCTCGTAGGTATCCTGAGCGGAGGGCTCGCATTCGGGGCTGTCTTCATGGTTACCGACTATGTAACTTCTCCTCTCACCGCCAGGGGGAAATTTATTTTCGGCGCGGGAGCGGGGCTCATCACGATCCTCATCCGTAAATGGGGTTCCTATCCTGAGGGAGTTACCTACGGTATTCTCATCATGAATGCCCTCACACCATTCCTCAACCGGCTCCTCCCCGGAAAGTACGGTTCTGTTCCCAAACCGAGGGCCAAAGCAAAGGAGGCGGTATGAGCGCCGTAGCAAAGGGCGGCGGTTTTGGAGGTATGCTCAAGCTGGGCTTTACTCTGGCTGTCTTTGCCGCCGCGGCCTGCGTCATGCTGGCCTTTGTCTATACAGGCACGGAGAGGATCATCGCAATGCGGCAGCAGGCGGATCTGGAAGCGACCCTGAAAGAGCTTTTTCCGGAAGCGGATTCCTTTACGGATATCAGCGGAACCATTGCAAGTCCCGACCTTTCGGTAACATTTGAAAGTGAATATGAAGTCCGCAGGGACGGCGTCCTCATCGGCGCGGCACTGCGCTGTTCCCGGGCCAGCTACAACGGGCAAATCAAGGTGCTGGCGGGTATCAATGCCGGCGGTACGGTAAGCGGCGTGAAGATCCTGGAACATTCGGACACACCGGGCCTGGGGGCCAATGCGGCCGCGGCAAACTACTTTGTTGACCGGGCGGCCGGTCTCACCTTCTACGGGCAATTTGCAGGCAAGAGCGTGAGCGAGCCCTTTGAGGTGAAGGAGGATGTCATCGCCGTTACCGCTTCTACCATTACGAGCCGCGCGGTAGCCGCCGCGGTAAAGGCCGCAGGTGATGCCGCTCTTGCATATCTGGGAGGCGCACAGTGAGTGACGGCGTAAAAAAGTTTTTCAGGCTCTTCAGTAACGGCATCATCCGGGAAAATCCGCTGCTCGTGCTGATGATAGGCCTCTGTTCATCTCTGGCTGTAACAACCTCGGTTGTCAACGGCATCGGCATGGGTCTCTCCATGACATTTGTTCTTCTCATGTCGGAGATCGTGATCAGTATCTTCCGCAAACTCATTCCGGCCTCTATCCGTATTCCGGTCTTTATCATCATCATTGCCGCCTTTACTACGGTGATTGATTATGTGCTCAAGGCATTTTTTCCGGATCTTTCCAGGGCCATGGGTGTGTTCATTCCCCTCATCGTGGTGAACTGTATCATCATGGGACGGGTTGAAGGTTTTGCCAGTAAACAGCCTTTGGGAGACGTTATCCCCGATGCCCTTGGCATGGGGCTCGGTTACACCTGGGTGCTCATGGGTATTGCCGTGATACGGGAACTGCTGGGCGCAGGAACACTGCTGGGTTTCCAGATACTGCCTTCAAGCTACCAGCCTATCCTCTTCTTTGTGCTGCCGCCGGGGGGCTTCTTTGTGTTCGCGTTCTTTATCTCCCTCAATCTCTTTATCACATCCAGGCTTAAACCCCAGACGGGATCTTCGGGCGAAACTGCCGCCGCAGGAATTCACAGTCACGGAGGAAACGCATGAACCTCTTCAAAATATTTATCACCGCTCTGCTTATCGACAACGTAGTATTGATGCGATTCCTTGCCCTCTGTCCCTTCATCGGGATGAGCAGTACCGAAGACAAGTCCATCGGCATGGGGCTGGCGGTAACCTTTGTAACGGTATTGGCAACCTGTGTTACATGGCCCATCTACCGCCTCATCCTTGAGCCTCTGAATCTTGTGTTCCTGCAGATTCTGGTATTCATCCTTGTAATCGCAGCATTGGTGCAGTTGGTTGAATTTTATCTTAAAAAAACCGCCCCGGCCCTCTATGGCGCCATGGGCATATATCTTGCCCTTATTACCACCAACTGCGCGATTTTGGCGGTAACCTTTGATGTTATTTCAAACGGCTACAGTTTTATTGAATCCCTTGTCTATGCCCTAGGAGTGGCCCTGGGATTCCTCCTCTCCCTCCTCCTCATGGCAGGTATCCGGAACCGGATAAAGGCAAGTCCCGTTCCGGCTTTTCTGAAGGGAACTCCTATACTTTTTGTAAGCGCAGCATTGCTGTCCATCGCCTTCATGGGATTCAAGGGGCTTGTTAAGTGACCGGAGACGGATTGAGGAGAAAGCAGTGATTACAATAATTACCCTGTTGTTTGCCTTTATACTGGCTTTTATACTGGGGACGGCTCTGGGATTTTTCGAAAAATTTTTTGCCGTAAAAGAAGATCCCCTGGCGGCGCGGGTACGGGAAGCCTTGCCCGGCGCCAACTGCGGAGCCTGCGGTTTTCCCGGCTGTGATGCGTATGCTGCGGCCATCGCTTCCCGCCAGACCGGCATTTCAAGCTGTTCGGTGGGAGGAAAGACAACTGCGGAAAAACTCTCCGCCATTATGGGGATCAGCGCCAATGTGGTTTCAACGGTTTCCTTTGTTGCCTGCCGGGGCACTCCCGAAAAGGCGGGACAAAAGGGGATCTATACCGGCACGGAGAGCTGCCGGGCCGCCAAAATTTCTGCCGGAGGAACAAAGCTCTGCGCCTGGGGCTGTCTGGGCTTCGGAGACTGCATCAAGGTTTGTAAATTCGGCGCCATACGCATGGGGGAAAACCGGATTCCCGTTATTGATCACAGTAAATGTACGGGCTGTAAGCTTTGTACAAACGAATGTCCCCAGGGCTGCATCCGCAATATCCCCAGGGATTCTAAAGGGGCTGTTCCTGTCTGCAATAACCGCAATACGATCAAGGCGCAAGTCCGCAAGACCTGTACCGCAGGCTGCATCAAATGCGAAATCTGCGTCAAAAACTGTCCCGAGCACTGCATAGAGATGCAGAACTGCATACCGGTAGTTGACTATGGTAAATGTACCAGTTGCGGAATCTGCGTCGAAAAATGTCCGGTAAAAGTACTCAAGATCCTTGAAAGGGATGTTATCGGAACCCTAAGGACTACTAGTGTTCTGTCCTAAACAAAAGGAGTAATGAAGTCAAACCACCGACCACACGGACCACACAGAAAAGTAAGAAAAAGAGCAAAAAATAGTGATTTAGCATCAATTTCCGCGTTCTTTTCTATGTCCGTGTTGTCAGTGTCGTCCGTGGTTATTATGGAGAATGTATAAGACGGAACACTAG
>JAIRXN010000085.1 GCA_031268245.1 Treponema sp.
GAAAAAGCGGCAAAAGCCCATTTTTCCACCGAATCTAAGACTCTATTCCCAAAACCAACCACATTTTGGGAAGCGCACCAATGTAGAATATATCAGTTATACTAGTCTGTCAAGAAAAAAATAAAATTTCTCTTCTGTTTAAGAAACTTAATGTATACATGTTTACTATAACATGGTGGAGGTCAGATTTCCATCGGTATACGTGTTTACCACGACATGGCGGAGGCCAGGTTTCCGCCGGTAATCAGTATCAACCAACAATTTCATGAAATCACTCTGGTTTTTCATTACCGCGGCCGGCGCTATGCAAACTGCTTTGAAAAGTGCATAGTGCCAATATGGAAGCGTATTCAGAAGTCAAAAAGCAGCCTTTGCTTGCCGCATGGCGGGAAATTTACCGTCCTGAAATCAAAATCGGCCGTTATCTAAGTGTTCTTGCCCTCTGGGGTATCAGCTATGGCTTTTACAGGGGCATTCAGGACAACTACCTTGCCCAGGTGGTAGGCATTACCAACTTTGAACGGGGAATAGTAGAGTTTTTCCGGGAAATCCCCGGCCTCCTTGTGGTATTGATCCTCGCATGGATGTATAAATTCACCGCTACCAGGATCTTCAAGATAAGCATTGCCGTAGCCGCGGCGGGAACGGCGGGACTCCTGCTCAGCGGGACGGGAAAGCTCATCGTTGTGGCCTTTATGGTTCTGTTCAGCTTCGGCGAACACATCATCATGCCGGTGAGGACTACCCTCTCTCTCAGCATGGCAAAGCCTGAAAAGGCCGGGGCTTCCCTGGGCATCATAAGTATGATCGGAAACATAGGGAACATCGTGGGCTTCCTTGCGGTAACGGGGCTCTTTATCCTCTTCGGCCGCCTTGGTTTTTCCCGAATTGATTTAATTCCTTTCAAGATAGTCTTCGCGGTTTCGACAGTATTGATGGTGCTGGCATTCTTTATCTCCCTTGCCATGAAGGAGACCAATGCACAGGTAAACCGCCGGCGCTTCTATTTCCATAAAAAGTTTTTCAAATACTACATGCTGGAAATTTTCTACGGCGCCCGCAAACAGATATTTATAACATTCGCGCCTTATGTATTGATTCTGCACTACGGCGCCGATACTTCCATTATTTCCCTGCTTCTGGCAATCTGCGCCGCCTTCGGAATTCTCTTTAGTCCCCTCATGGGAAAGTTAATCGATCATCTGGGCTACAAATTCGTCATGGTTACCGATACCCTGCTCCTGATCGCGGTCTGTTTCTTCTACGGTTTTGCCCACAGGATCTTTCCGCCGAACATCGCATTCATTGTGGTCTGTATAAACTATGTGCTGGATTCGATCATCTCCCTTGCCAGCATGGCAAGCAATGTCTATGTGCAGGATATTGCCAGCAGCGGGGAAGAGATAACCGCCACCCTTTCCACCGGCATATCGGTTAACCATGTTATCTCGATCCTCATCGCCCTGCTGGGCGGATGGCTCTGGAAGATAGCAGGGATCGAAGTGCTCTTTAGCCTCTCCGCCTTCCTGGGTTTACTCAACACCATCTATGCGGCTACAATCAAAAAGTCCGAAAAATTTAAACATCAGGGGTTATGATGCTGGGGCCTTTGGTTAATGCCGTTACAATTGTTGTCTGCTCCCTTACAGGCTGTTTTCTGATACGGGGCATGCCGGAACGCTTTGAAGAGATCGTCAAAAAGGCCATAGGGCTTTCCATTGTCTTTGTGGGGCTCAAAGGAGCCTTTGAAAGCACACATATACTGCTCCTCATCATGAGTATGGTGGCAGGCTCCGTGATTGGGGAACTCATCAACATTGATGCATGGATGAACCGTCTGGGGCTCTGGGCGGAAAAAAGGCTTGGACTAGCGGCAAAAGAGGGAACAACGAAGCGTTTTTCCAAAGGCTTTGTGCCGGCAAGCATCCTCTTCTGTACGGGTTCCATGGCGATTGTGGGATCGATGCAGTCAGGTCTCCAGGGAAACCACGAGACGCTCTTTGCCAAGTCAATCCTCGACGGTTCGATCAGCATCGTATTCGGCGCCTCCATGGGTATAGGGGTGCTCTTCAGCGCCATACCGGTACTGATCTACCAGGGCGGTATTGCCCTGGTATCTCTGGCGATACGCGGCTTTTTGACCGATGAAATAATACGGGAAATGTCCGCCGTGGGAAATCTCCTGGTGGCGGGAATCGGCTTTAACTTTCTTGCAGTAAAAGAGATCAGGGTGGCAAACCTGATCCCCGCAATCTTCATTCCCTGGATCTATCTGGGTGTAGTATCCCTGTTACGGTAATGGACTTGTTCAGGTTATTGAACAACTTTAATGTATTTCTGCCGCAAGGGCAAATTTTGCAGCCTTGGAGAACTTTCAATGAGTGACGACGTAGCTTCGCAAAGCGCCGCGGGGGCGGCCCTGCGGATACTCTTCAATCCGGCTCTCACCGGGACGGCCCTGCGCTGTTTTGCCTCCATTTTCCGTAATTTCTTTGGGCTCCAGTATTGGGGCCTTTTGAGCGGAAAGATCCCCGTCTCCCGGGTTGACCACCTCCTGGACGAAAAGATTCCCTTCGATCCTTCCCGGGTGGAGATCTATATGGATTTTTCCGCATTCTGGATCCGCTGTCAGGGTTTCCTGCTCCGCCGTTTTGGTTCTGCCGCAGAAAACGAAGTGCGGGATTTTCTTGCGGCAATCGGAAAACTCTATGCCTTCGCTGCCGAAGTGTATAAAAGAAACTTCTCCACAACCCGGCGGCCCCGCTATCTAAAAGATTTCCGTTTCGCTCTTATCCATGCTTTCGATCCCCATCTGATGTGTATTCCCAGCCTCCATGTCATGGTGATGATCCTCTCCTATACCCGTTTTAGAAAAAGTATCTCTGTCATGCAGGCCGAAAAGGACTGTGCGGCGCAGTGTGCGGAAATTGACCGGGGCGCCGCAGATATTACCGAGGCGGTTCTCTTTGTAAAACAGCACAGTGTAAACTGTATTGCGGCAGCCATGTACGCCATGACCTGTTTTGACGGGGAACTGTTTCCCCCTGCCGGAGCGGAGGTATTTCTCTCCGCGCTTTTTACCGGCAGCCTCCCTCTTAAAGACGCGGAGGCTGTCCGCGGCCATATCAAAAACCTCTATGAACGTTTTCTTGATGAGGGAAAAAATACCGAAGACTGGACAAGACCCCTGCTCAATTTTCTTGCCTCACAGCCTCCGGCGGAGAAAAAATGAAACATGGAGAGCCTGCCCCGGCGCAGGATTTAAGCATCGAAAAACGTATACTGTTTTCCAACAGTAGTTGTATGGTGATCAATAAAGCGCCGGGGGAATCAACCGAGCCGCTTTCCAAGCCCGGCATGATCGATCTTCCCCGGCTGCTGGCGGAACACCGTACAGATCTGCGGCCCCTGCCGGTTCACAGGCTTGACGTACCCGCTACAGGCTGCGTCCTCTTTGCCCTGAACGGAGAAGCATTGCGTTTCCTCGGCAATGCCTTCCGGGAAGGAAAAACGCAGAAAAACTACTGGGCCATTACCGGATTTTCCCCGTCCGGGAAGACGCTGCCCGCCGAGGGAATGCTGAAGCACTGGATCGGAGCCGGGCGCGCCGGAGAGAACAAGGTTACTGTTTCCGATACGGAAGGTCCCGCATTGCGGGAATCCCGGCTCCGTTACCGGATCTTTGGCCGGGGAGAACATTATCTCTTCTGGGAGATAGAACTCCTTTCCGGAAGACACCACCAGATCCGGGCCCAGCTTGCCCATGAAGGTTTCCCCATAAAGGGCGACCTGAAATACGGCGCCCGCCGGAGTGAAAAGACAGGGGGAATCCGCCTTCATGCCCGAACCTTGAGTTTCCCCGATCCTGAATCCTCAGGCGCCATTACGGTAAGCTGCTTTCCACCGCTGGAAGACAATCTCTGGCTGGCCTTTCGGGAAGCTATTCTGATTTGAGCTTGTTCCAAAACTCGGTTAGTTACTGAACAAGTCTAATCCCCAGGGCGAGTTTGGCCGCAATGATCCGCGCTGCGGCTTCCGTGAGCCGTTCACGCGGAAGGCGGCCCTGCTTCATTGCGGAAAGTATCTCCCGGTGGACTCTGCGGAGATTCCCGGGCCAGGCCATCACCATGTCGGCCCCCGCCGCAAGGGAGGCGGCTGCCGCCGCTTCCGGAGAAAGTTCCCGGACAGAGGCCCCGGCCATGGAAAAATCATCCGCCAGGATAAAGCCCCCAAAACCCATTTCCCCCCGGAGCCAGTCCCCCATCACGGCGGGGGAAAGACTGGCGATAGCCGCAGGATCCCTGGCGGGAATGAGGGCATGGGAAACCATGATGCCCGCAAGGCCGCCCCCGGCCAGAACGGCAAACGGGGTGACCATGGCGTCAACAGTATCCCTGCTGTCCGTAATAATGGACCGGGCGGAGTGAGGATCCGCGGCGGAATTGCCGGGAAAGTGTTTTGCGACACATCCGACACCTGCCTCTTCCATGGCCTTTACAAATACTGCGGAGGCGGCCGCGGTAAATTCCGCATCGGGCCCGAAACTCCTGTCGTCAAGGAAGGCGCGGTTGTCATCGTTCAGTATTTCCGCAACCGGAGCCAGGTTAAGATTGATGCCGAGATCACGGATCTCGCGCGCCGAACGGCCGGCGGTTTCTCCAAGTTCTGCAAGCGCCGCCTCCCGGCCTAAAGAGAGCGCCTGTTCCTCCCAGTGGAGAGCGGGGGGCAGCTTTTCTACTCCGTCGCCGAAACGGTGCACCGATCCCCCCTCGTGATCCACCGCAACAAAAGGCGGTATCCCCGTAAGCCCCCCGATAAATTCACTACAGTCAGAAAGAAGGATACGGATCTCTTCCTTTGAGGTATCGAGGTTGTACTTAAAGAGCATCAAGGCTCCTGCGGGAACATCTTTCAGGATATCCGCCATGACGGAACCCAGGCTGCCCCTTCCGTCAATGCCTGTCATGATCACCTGGGCCGCCAGGCAACGGTCATCCAGTGAAGCGGCAAGAGCTTTAGACTGTTCCCACAGGGCTTCATCGGCCGGAGACGGCAGGGCCGCAATCAGCATGAGGAGAGCTGCAAATGTAGAACGCATGGGTCTATTGTACATTCAATCCGGGTGTATGCAAGGGGAATTATGGTATACAATGCGGCATGTCCTTGAACTGGAAAGAGATAAACCTGATCCTCGAAGAATTGAATCTGCCCGGTTCACAGATCCAGAAGGTGATACAGAGCGCCTATGATGTCATGGCATTCCGCCTCTACGGAAAGGAAGGGGCAAGAATGCTCCTTGTCTCGCTCTCACCCGGGGCATGCAGGATTCATGAAACATTCAGGAGTCTCCCGAAAAGCGACAAGCCTCTCCGCTTTGCCGAATTCCTCAATTCCAGAATCGTGAACGGCTGGATAGAAGAGGCCCTGCAGTTGGGAGACAACCGCATCGTCCGCATTACCGTCAGGCAGGGTAAAAAATACTACAGACTCTACGCCCGGCTCTGGTCGAATGCAGCCAACCTTATCTGCACGGATGAAGAAGGGCTGATCCTTGATGCGATGCGGCGGCTTCCGAAACGGGGAGAACTTACAGGCGGCCGTTATGCACCCGAAGAAGATGCAGAGACAGGTTTCTCCGACGCACGGCCTGTCAAACGGGAATACGGCATCCGGGAGTTGGAGGGCGAAGGTTCCTTCAACGAAAAAATCGACAGTTTCTATGCCGGGCAGGGAGGGGCCCTCTCCCTGGAAGCCCTGCGCGAACAGGCCCGCAGAAATTTTGAAGGAAGCATAGGACGGCTTGCCGCATCCCTGGAACGGCTGCGGGAAAAAGAGCAGGAATTCAGCGCGGCGGACACCCTGCGTGTTTCAGGAGACATTATCCTTGCCAATATTTCCGCCGTTAAAAACGGGGACGAGTGGCTGGAAGCGGATAATTTCTACACCGGGGAAAAAATACGGCTAAAGCTTGACCCAAAAAAATCCGCGGCGGCCCAGGCGGAAACTTACTATGAACAGTACCGCAAGCAGAAGAGCGGTCTTGAAGACCTGCGCCGGGAAATTGAAACGGGAGAAAAAGAAAAGGCCCGGCTTGAAGAGACCCTGTCCCGGCTCATGGAAGAAGAGAATCCTTTTGCCCTCCACAAGTTCCTTAAAACAGGCGGAGTAGGGACATCCGCCGCGCGGGAGCAGGATCGCAAGCGGCCGGGACTCTCCTTCAGGCGCAGGGACTGGCTGATCATTGTGGGCAGGGATGCTGCGGAAAACGATGAACTCCTCCGCCGTCATGTGAAGGGCAACGATCTCTGGCTCCACGTGAGAGATTTTCCCGGTTCCTATGTATTTATCAAACAGAGATCCGGCAAGACCGTTCCTCTGGACATACTGCTCGATGCAGGAAATCTGGCTCTCTTCTATTCAAAGGGACGGAACAACGGCGAAGGAGACCTCTTCTATACCCAGGTAAAGTACCTGAGACGGGCCAGGGGCGGCCCTAAGGGCCTCGTGATCCCCACACAGGAAAAAAATCTCCATATAAAGACCGTCGAAGCCCGGCTGAGGGAACTGGAACAGTGCCGGGTCGAAAAGTGAGTATTTATACGATTCATGGTGTTTTTTTCTTAAAATCCCTTGCAAGAGCGGAGGGCGGATCTTAAAATTATAGTATGCACAAACTACCGAAAGCAGCGTCAAGAGATACTGTGCTTCCCAGCCGTTCACGCTTTCCGATAGTTGCAAGCCTTTTTTACCCGGAAGATGCGGCGGAAGTGGCGGCCCGGCTCCATGCCTACGGCCTCGAAACGGGTAAGGGCGGAAGGGCAAAGGCAATAATCGCGCCTCACGGTTCCTGGGATATTTCCGGAATGATTGCGGCAGGAGCCTTTATCACCGCGGCGGGCAGAACGGAAGGCCCTGACCGGGTTGAACGGGTTCTGATGCTGGGGCCTATTCACGAGGAAACCGAGAAGGGGATCTTCCTTTCAGAATCGGATTATTTCAGTACGCCTCTGGGCAGCCTCATGGTGGATCATCTGTATTCCGCCAACCTGGCTGCCCTTTCACCCTTCTTCGTGGTAGATGATATTCCCCATCTCAAGGAACATTCTCTGGAGGTACTTCTCCCGCTGGTTAAATACTGTTTCCCCCGGGCCCTTATCATACCCATCCTTTTGGGAGGTTTGGGACCTGAGTATATTTCGATTCTGGCAGATACCCTGGGGAAGGTTTTCGGTCCCCTCATGAACAACACTCTTTGCATAGTTTCCTGTAATTTATCGGTTAACCCGGATCCCTCACTGGCCCATATCCAGGCGGAGGAGGCTCTGAAACTTCTCCTCGACAAGGATCCCCGGCAGTTCGAAACTGCCCTTTCCCGGAAAAAAGTAAGTTGCTGCGGGGGCGCCCTGGCTGCAAGCCTCCTGAAAAGCGGTCTTGTGAAGGATCTTGAGGCAAAGACATGCGTCGCTCCTTCCAACGGCCCCATGCTGAGCGCCAGGGGGGAAGAAAACACCGTCGTTTACTACGGAGCAATAAGCTATCAGTAAAATAAGCTTGTTCGAAAACCTGAAATTTCAAAACAGCAGCCTCTAAAAACTGCAAGAGTTTCTGCAAAACTCGGGCGAGTTTTGCAGAAACTCACTATTCGCTCAGCGCGGCTACCGCGGCGCCGAAGAGACTCGCCTGTTCCACGGGAGCGATGATGTAGGGCCGCGGCTTATCGGAATAGAGCATGTAATGCAGCCAGGATTCCAGAGCGCGGCGCATGTATTTGTAGATCATGTAGGTGGTACCCTCCACGGCAATGCGCACCGGGGCATAGGGCTCACAGGCTGCGGCAACCCGTTCCACCTGGGCGGCCACCACTGCGGCGGAAAGCATGCCGGCCCGTTCTGTAACAATGGAAGTAAGGTACTGCATGGCGGCCAGGGCATCCTTCTCGTCAAGGCCGACGAGATTCCCCAGGGGCTCCCGGGCGGCCAAAGGATGGTGCATGAATTCGTTGAGATCCCTGGTCTGCAGGGTATTCATGGCAAGGAATTCGGATGAACGTTTGAACTGTATCACCTTGTCCTTCACGGCCTGCTGCAGAATATGAAGAGTGAGGGGCCCAAGGTACGCGCCGGAAGTAGCCTTCTCCTGGGTGTAAACATTGGGTGTCTTCGTGGTGGCATCGTATTCCCGGTCAAGCTGGCCCCGGTAGCGGAAATTGAAAGTACCGGTTTCGCACACGACAATCTGGGGATCTTCCGAACTAAAGCCGATTTTGGGTATGCTCTTTTCCGGATACGCAGTGTTAAAACCCGTCCCCAGGATAAAGCCGATCACGGGCCCGCCCGCGACGCCGTACTTGTTTTCGGTTTTCTCCGCTTCCCCGTCCTCAGGAATTTCTACAAGGCCCGAAAGCAAGGTCGCCACCGTATCGTTAAGCATGATGATCCGGCCCTTGTAGTTGAGGCCCCGCCTTCCCAGCGCTTCCCGGAGCCCCGCGCCCACAGCCTTCCCTATCAGCTCAGGAGCATCCACCTCCTTGCTGAAGGCTAAAAGTATACCGTCCGCCTCCCTGGTTATCTCCATGGGGTAGGAGAAGGTAAAGCCTATCCCTTCAATGCCGGGGGCCTTTTCCAGCAGGGGGCCTGCAAGATCCGCTATCTGGTCAAAAAACTGTACAGAGTTCACCTGGCCCCTGGTACCCGGCATGGGGACCTTCCGGGTCCCTTCCGCCAGAGCCTTGCCTTGATCGTCAAAGTGAACCAGGCTGGCCCGGAGGTTCGTCCCCCCCGCGTCGAGGGCCAGCACTGTTTTCCCGGCCTGAATCCGGGTCACGGGCCGTATCCATGACGGAATCATGGGAAGGCTGGAAGGCTCGCCCTTGAGTCCCCGCTCCATATCAATAAGCACATCGTGAGCCAGGGAAAGCGGATTGAGGTTATTGTAATGAAAACCGTAAAAACGGGCAAAATCGGAAAGTTCCCGGGGATTAAATGTCATATTTTCCTCTTTTATATGGATTATATATTAAGTATGTATGGACTGAAGATTTTCCGCAAGCGGAAAAAAATTCAAGAATTTCACATTTTTATCTTGACAGTCGTAGTAATTTGATATATACATATATATGACAGGGACGAGTTACATAAGCGGCGAGACCGCCGCTTTTTATAGGACGGAGAAATTATGACCAAACGGACAGGAATTTTTGTAAGGTTTACCGGCATTCTTCTGATTCTTACAGGCAGTACG
This sequence comes from Treponema sp., assembly GCA_031268245.1. GTDB lineage: Bacteria > Spirochaetota > Spirochaetia > Treponematales > Breznakiellaceae > JAIRNJ01. The sequence goes on from JAIRXN010000085.1 coordinate 9,241, forward strand.
GCCCTTTATTCCAAAGACTGGCGGAAACTGGTCAACGAGGAAAGCCGGCCCCTGACAGACATAAACAGGCTCGTCATTGATTACGGCGCCAGAGATCTGGTCTTTGTTGAGGGCAGCGGGGAAAATCTCGTTGTACGGGACTTCATGTTCCGGGATAGAAAAGACGGCTACTCGGTAATGGAGAGGTCTTCCGGAGGAGAACTTACGATAAGCCGGGCGGCAAGACGCCTGCCCTTTTTCTTCTGGTTTACCCGCACACCCAAGTCGGAAATCTATATACCTCCCGGTTTCCGGGGGGACTTTGATCTTCGGGTCTCCTCGGGCAACATAAAAGCCGAAAGCAGGATCGCCGCCGCTGGAACCGTCAACATAGAGCTAAGAAGCGGCGATGTCCGCATGAAAAACCTGGAAGGCGGAAACATTTCCATTTCGGTAAGAAGCGGCAACCTGAACATTGACGATCTCAGAGGCGACTGCACGGTGGAACTGGCAAGCGGCGATGTCCGCATGAGAAACCTGGAAGGCGGAAACATTTTTATTTCGGTAAGAAGCGGCAACCTGAACATTGACAATGCCAAGGGCGGCTGTACGGTAGAACTGAGAAGCGGCAATGTGACTATCGGCAGCATGGAGGGCGAAGGATCTTACGGCGTCAGTTCGGGAAACATAAACTTGAGGATGAAGGAACTTTCGGGGAACCAGAGCCTTGATGTGCGCAGTGGAAACATCACACTCACTCTGCCCCGGGGCGCTTCCTACAATCTTGATGCGGCATCTAAATCGGGCAATATAAAGATTAGGGATTCCGATTTGGAAGGATTCGGAAGTTCCAACAGTATCATTGTAAAATCCTTCGGAGAGAATCCCGTGTATACGATCAAGAGCCGGGTCACATCAGGAAATTTTGAAATCCGTATGGATTAGGCTGAATGGAGATAAACATGGAAGCAAAGGTATCTTCGGATCTCCTGCGGGGACATACCGATACCATCGTGCTGAGCATTCTTATGGAGCATGACGCCTACGGTTTTGAAATCTACAACACGATAATAGGCCGGACTCTGGAGAAATTTGAACTTAAGGAAACTACCCTGTACTCAAGCTACAAACGGCTTGAACAGGAAGGCTGCATCAATTCCTATTGGGGGGACGAAACTCAGGGCGCTCGGCGGAAATACTATCATATTACCGAAAAAGGCAAAAAACTGTACGAACAAAACATGCTGGACTGGCAGTTTACACAAAAAATTCTCAATGAGTTACTGTGGAGAAAAAAATGAACAATTCCAAGACACATACCAGGGACTATGTAGATTCTCTGTTTTCAGGCTACGAAGAAAATGCCGGCCTCAAGGACTTCAAAGAAGAGCTGTTGAGTAATCTTGATGAAAAAATCGCAAACTTCATGCAGAAAAACATGAACGAAGAGGAAGCCTATCAAAAAGCGGTTGCACAGTTGGGAGACATATCGACTCTGGCGGATGAACTTGCCCTTAAAAAAAGGCGGGAAGTATTTGAAGAAGCGTACATGGATATTAAAACATACATGACTCCCCTGCGGGTACTCCTCTATGTGGGCTGCGGCCTGCTTGCCGCCTTCGGCATTATCGTTGCGGGGATGGTTTATTTTGCGGAACGCATGAATTCGCAGGACATCGGTTCCTACATTAACCTGAGCGGAGTCTTCGGCGTACTCCTTGTGTTTATCACCATGTCTGTCGCAGGCTTTACCTTCCTCGGCCTTACCCAGGAAAGCGCAACCCTCTACCCCATGAAGAAAAAAAGCGCCCTCCTCCGCACCCTTGCGACAGCCCTTATCAGTTTCGGCATTTTGTTGTTTCCCCTCACCTTTGTTTCAACAGGCGGCTTCATGGAAGCCATTGCCGTACTGATCCCCTTCGTCCTCCCCGGAACCGCGCTTCTGGCCTTTCTTGTACTGCGGGAAAAGGATCGCAGCAAACCCTGGGTGAGGCACAGGCGGGAAGAAATGATAAAACAGGAAATGGAGTCCTTTAATAATCCCGATACGGCACGGGAATTCGGCCTCGTTTCGGGGGCGATCTGGATCTTCGCACTGGCATTGTTTTTCGTCATCACTTTTTCCGCGGGGCTGCTCTATTCATGGACAGTATTCCTGTTTGCGGCCGGTACAGAACTTGTAGCCCTGAGCCGTATAGGGAAGGGGGCATTAAAGTAGCATTGATTTATTCTCGATTGAATAAATCAGTGCTTCCCTAGATCACCTTTTTGCTCATCCATCTGCCTCTGACCCAGCGGATGCAGTAGAAGCTCCCCCGGCTGATGAAGTCGCAGCCCATTGCGATCCAGACGCCCAGAGGGCCTACATGCAGGGGAAAAGCAAGGAGATAAGCCAGACTCACCCGGACAGTCCACATGGAGATGGTAGCCACCCACATTACATAGCGGGCGTCTCCCGCGGC
>JAIRXN010000088.1 GCA_031268245.1 Treponema sp.
GCAATGGTGCCGCCTCCGCCCTTGTCAACTTTCCCCAGATCTCCGAACTGCCAGCTTATCTTGTTTTTCTTCATGATCTGCTGAATCCGGCGGCAAAATTCCGCATTGGCGTCGCTTGCACCGTATTTGCCCCCTGAACCGGTATACTTGCAGAGCACCAGTCCCTTCCCCATAAACGAAGCATTCTTCTTGTCAAACACGCTGCCGTAGGTGGGATCGTACGCGGCGTTCACGTCCGCGGAAAGCATGGCCGACTGTTCCAGACAGCGCTGAAAATCCTCCGCTGGGCAGAGACGCTGAATAAAGCTTTCAAAGGCCGTGGACTGGGCTCCGGTATTCCCATAGGAGCCTATCTCTTCCTTGTCCGAAAAATAGACAAGCGCCGTTTTCCCGGGGGGGCCTTTTTCACCGGCAAAGTTGAGAATCGCCCTTAAAGCCGGGTAGACGCAGCAGCGGTCGTCGTGGCCGTAGGCGCCTATCATGCTCCGGTCAAATCCCAGATCCCGCGCCTTGAAGGCGGGAACAAATTCGATCTCCGCGGCGGCAAAATCCTCTTCGGTGGTACCGTACTTTTCATTGAGCAGGGAGAGTATGCGGAGCTTTACCTTCTCCTTTACCTTTTCGTCCTTGAAGGGTCTGGAGCCTGCCAGTATATCAAGGTCTTCCCCTTCGATGAGTTCTATACCTTTCTTCTGCATCTGTTCCCGCGCCAGATGGGGAAGCAAGTCGGTGATGGTAAATACAGGATCATCCTCGTCCTCACCCAGCCGAATCTCCCGCTCCTTGCCGTCCCCGCCGATCAGGATGCCGTGCATGGCAAGGGGAATGGTTGTCCACTGGTATTTCTTGATGCCGCCGTAGTAGTGAGTATCCAGCAGGGCAAAGTCGCTGTCCTCGTAGAGGGGATTGGTCTTGAGATCCAGCCGGGGTGAATCCAGATGAGCCCCCAGAATATTGCTTCCCTCCCGGAGCGCCTTCTTCCCGATGATCGCCGCAATGACGGATTTATTGTGAATATTCCGGTACACCGCGGTTCCCGGCTTCAGGGCGTCTTTTTTTAACTCATCAATATCGGTAAAACCGTTTTTTTTGAGATTTTTTATTATTTCGGCGGTACATTCCCGTTCGGTCTTCCCCTTGTTGAGGAAGTCCTTGTAACCCTGGGCGAATTTTTCAATGTCTTTCTCTTCCTTTTCATCCGCCTGCTCCCAACAGTTCTTCAGATTGAAAAAAAGCGTATCCTGAAGTTTCTGTCCTTCTGTTTTTTTACTTTCTTTTCCGGCTGCCATAACGATGCTCCTTGTTCCGTATGTCTTTTTTAGGATATAGTATTTTTTATGAATGTTCGAGTACGTTATGCACCCTCCCCTACAGGGCTGCAGCACATCGGCGGGATACGAACCGCCCTCTTCAACTATCTTTTTGCCCGGTCGGCGGGGGGGAAATTTATCCTTCGTCTTGAAGACACCGACCGCAGCCGTTTCGATCAGAGCTATGTGCAGAATCTCTACGATACTTTTGAATGGCTGGGCCTCGACTGGGACGAAGGGCCCGGAGCCTGCGGATCTGAGAATTCAACCGGAGGGGAAACAAAGTTTCCTTCAGGATCGCACGGCCCCTATATACAGTCTGAACGTACCGGACTCTACAGGAAATACGCAGCAGAACTCCTGGCAAAGGGAAGGGCCTATTACTGTTTCTGCACTTCCGAAAGACTTGAAAAAGTGAGGACGGAAAGGGAAGCGGCGCATTCGAGCGAGACAGGCTATGACCGCTGCTGCCGTTCAATTCCGGCCGGGGAAGCCGCGGCGCGGGCCGGCGCGGGGGAACCCTGTACCATAAGGCTCAAGATACCGCTTGAAAACGATGCGGCAGGGAAGGACGCTTCCCTGCTCCCGGCCGTAACCCGTTTCCGGGACTTTCTGCTGGGAGATATTGAATGGAAAAATTCCGACATCAATCCCGATCCTGTTTTGCTGAAATCAGACGGTTTCCCCACTTACCATCTTGCCAATGTGGTGGACGATCACCTTATGGAGATTAGTCATGTACTGCGGGCCCAGGAGTGGCTCTCTTCCACGCCCCTGCATGTGATCATGTACCGCTGTTTCGGTTGGGAGCATCCTGAATTCTGCCACCTCCCCATGGTGATGGGAGAAGACGGAAAGAAACTCTCAAAACGCCACGGCGCTACAAGCGTGGACGAATTCCGCCGTCAGGGCTGCCTTCCGGAGGCCCTGATCAACTATGTGGCCCTCCTGGGAGCCTCCTATGAAGAGGGGAAGGACATCTACACTCCGGAAGAACTGGCCGCAAACTTCAAGCCGGAAAAACTTACCAAGGCTCCTGCGATCTTTGATTATAAAAAACTTGAATGGTACAACGGGCAGTATATCCGTATGAAGGATGACAGCGTCCTTGCGGAGATGAGTCTCCCATGGGCTGTCGAACAGGGCCTCTTTGGGGAGGCGGGCAAGGCCCCTTCCGAAGAGCAGCGGAAACTCTATGCGGCTTCTATGTTTCTGGTGAAGGAACGCGCGGTGTTTCTGCCGGATATACCGGAAAAACTCATCTACCTCTTTTCGGAGCCGCCGGTTCCTGCGGCTGAGGAATTTATTCCCAAAAAGGGAGATCTGGCCCAGGCAGTAAGGCTCCTTAAAATGGGAAGGGAATCGGCGGAAGCCATGGCCCGCTCATCAAGCGATATACAGGCGGAAGAAATAGTTAAAGCCTCTGCGGAAAAAAATTCGGTGAAGCTTGGGGATCTTCTCATGCCCCTGCGGGTAGCGCTTACCGGGGCCAGGGTCAGCCCGCCCCTCTTCGGTTCCATGCGGCTCCTTGGTCCGGAAAAAACCCTCGCCCGGATCGACAGGGCTCTTGCGGCGCTTGAATGAAGTCAAACCACCGGCCACACGGACCACACAGAAAAGTAAGGAAAAGAACAAAAAATAGTGATGTAGCATCAATTTCCGCATTTTTTTCTATGTCCGTGTTTGTCTGTAAGGTCGACTTTTCCACTCTTTGGGTGGAAAAGTGGTTAAATTTCTTGGGTTGCGTAAGGTGAGTTGATAAGCAGCCTTTTGACTTTGGCAAAAGCCGCCCCCGGCAGGACTCCTTTTTAACCTAATTTTAACAATCATCTTACATATCCTTAACAGTACATCAGTATGTTTACTACAGATTGATATTCAAGGAGTGATCATGAAAAAGCTTTTTATCGTTCTGGCGTTGACGGCTGCATCCCTCGTTTCTGTTTTTGCGGGGGGGTCCAAAGACCAAAGTTCAGGCGGCGGAACTCCCCAAAGTTCCGCACAGTCCCCGGCGGCATCTCAGTATACCGTAACGGCGGCGGGCTCTACCTCGGTAAGCCCCCTCATGGAACTGCTGATAACCGAGTACGCTAAAGTACGCCCGAATGTTAAATTCAACATGAGCGCCACCGGTTCCGGCGACGGGATCAAGGCCGTTCCGGCTGAGACCGCCGAAATCGGCATGTCCAGCCGGGAGTTGAGCCCGGCGGAAATTGGAACCGGCATCGACGAGCACCTCATCGCCATCGACGGCATCGCGGTGATCGTCAACACGAATAATCCGGTCTCCAACCTGACCATCGACCAGATCCGGGACATTTATACCGGAGAAGTAACCGACTGGAGCCAGGTAGGGGGCAGAGCCGGTAGAATCGCGGTGGTGTCCCGGGAACCAGGTTCGGGAACCAGGGGCGCTTTTGAGGAGATCGTTAAATTCCAGGACAAGCTGCTCATGGGCGCCATAGAATTTGACGGAACCGGCGCGGTCAAGGCTGAGATTTCCCGCAACGCCGATGCCGTGGGATATATTTCCCTTGGTTCGGTGGATAATTCCGTCAAGACCCTGAGTGTGGGCGGCGTTGCCGCTACTACCGCCAATGTGGTAAACAACAGCTACAAGATTGCCAGGCCCTTCCTCCTGCTCACCAAAAAAGGCAGAGCCCTCAACAGCGAAACTACGGCCTTCCTTGACTGGATTCTGACGGACGCGGGACAGACCATCGTCAAAACAAGCTGGATTTCCGTTAAATAAAAAAAGTCATGTTTGATCGCCGCAGGTCTGATGTTTTTTTTGCCTGCCTTTTCCGGGTAATGTCGCTTACATCGGTACTGGCGCTGGCCTCCATCCTGATCTTCGTTTTTGTTCAGGGTGCGGGGCCTTTTGTGTCTTCTACGGCCCCGGGAATACGGATCGTTCCCGAAAGAATTGAAGAGATCACCGTAAACGGCGTTACATACCGGAACCATACAACCTTCATCAACATTCCCCCCGGGGCTGCTGCGATTTCCCTGGGTTTTTCCAACGGCGGATCTTCGGGCGCGCTGGAAATTGCCGTAAACAACGCGGAAAAAGACCCGGAAAAAAAACTTGAGTTTGTCAAAAACGAAGGCGGCGGAGATGTAAGCTATCCCCAGGCATATACCTATACGGTAAACTATCCGGGGAGACTGCCGGGCACAACGGCGAAGATCCATATTCTGCTGCCCGAAAGACCCTACAGTTTTATAGACTTTATCACCGGCCTTGAATGGCGCCCGACGTACAACAAACTGTACGGCATCCTGCCGATGATAGCCGGAACCGTCATCGTAAGTTTCTGCGCCATTCTTTTGGGGCTTCCCCTGGCCCTCCTCTCCGCGGTCTTCCTCGCGGAATTCGTCCCCGTAAAAATCGCTTCGATAATAAGAAGCGGTATAGAGCTCCTCGCAGGCATTCCCTCGGTGGTCTACGGTTTCTTCGGCCTCATGGTTGTAGTTCCCTGGGTAAAAAACACCTTCAACGCGGCATCGGGAAACGGCCTCCTTTCCGCCGCGCTTGTCCTTGGGGTGATGATACTGCCGACGGTAATCACCATCGCGGAGACATCCCTCAGGGCCGTTCCGCCTTCCATACGGGAAGCAAGTCTCTCCCTGGGGGCAAGCAAAATGCAGACGGCCTGGGCGGTGGTACTGCCCCATGCGAAGTCGGGAGTACTGGCCGCGGTGATCCTGGGAATATCCCGTGCCGTGGGGGAAACCATGGCCGTTATCCTTGTGGCGGGGAATTCCCCCCAACTCATCCGGGGCCTCACGGACAGTGTGCGTACCCTCACCGCCACTATCGCCCTTGAAATGGGATACGCCGAAGGCAGGCATAACGAAATGCTTTTTTCGATAGGGGTGGTGTTGTTTGCCCTTATTCTGATATTGAACAGCGTCATCCTTAAAATGAGGCGGGTAACGGAGGAAGAATGACAAGAGCACGAAAATTCCGCGACGGCTTCCTCTACGGGATCATGGCGGCCTCTCTTGTTTTGGTGGCGGCGATCCTTCTTTTGATCCTTGCCTATATATTCATCCAGTCCGCGGGGTTCCTCAATTTTTCCTTTGTCGTTAAATCCGCGGAATCGGGCGGTATCTTCCCCATGATTGTTACCACCTTTTACATTGTGGTAGTATCCCTGTTAATCGCCCTTCCGGTGGGGATAATGACAGCGGTATTTCTCAACGAATATTCGGGCAATACCCCCGTTATCCGCCTGCTCCGTCTGGCCATCGAGACACTGGCGGGCGTACCGTCCATCATTTACGGCCTTTTCGGTCTTCTGATGTTCTGCCGGGTTTTCAGGCTCGGCCAGTCCATCGCCGCCGGGGCTCTCACCTTGAGCATCATGATCCTCCCGGTGATCATCCGGACCGTGGAAGAATCCCTTAAAACCATTCCAGATTCTTTCCGGGAAGGGAGCCTGTCCCTGGGGGCGGCGAAATTCCAGACCATCTTTTTTGTGGTTATCCCGCCGGCCCTGCCGGGTATCCTTAGCTCGGCGATCCTCTCCATAGGCAGGGTGGTCGGGGAATCCGCCCCGGTGCTTCTTACGGTGGGGATTACCCGGAATCTTCCGAAATCAATTTTTGAATCCGGCCGTACTCTGACCATACACCTTTACTACCTGACAAAAGAGGCGATTAACCCCGATGACTTCGGCATAGCCTTTGCCTCAGCCGCGGTACTCATCATACTGGTGCTCCTCATCAACACGGCCGCGAAGATCGTAACCTGGTCTTTTAAAAAGAGCATGGGAGGAAACGAATGACATCCGCCAAGGTTGAGGTACAGGATCTGGATCTCTTTTACGGTGATTTCAAGGCCCTGAAACAAATCGATTTTTCCCTTTCCCGCCGGGAAGTGGCCGCCCTCATCGGGCCCTCGGGCTGCGGGAAATCGACGTTTATCAGAACCCTTAACCGCATGAACGACCTTATCCCTTCCTGCCGGATCACGGGGAAGGTTCTGCTTGACGGAGAAGATATATACGGCCGTCTGGATGTAACGGAACTGCGGACCAGGGTCGGCATGGTGTTCCAGAAACCGAATCCTTTCAACATGAGTATCTTTGACAACGTTGCGTACGGCAGGAAGATGCAGGGAGTACGGAACCGGCGGAAACTTGAGGAACTGGTTGAGATGTCTCTTGCCAAGGCGGCCCTCTGGGACGAGGTAAAAGACCGCCTCAAAATGCCGGCGCTGAGTCTCTCCGGGGGCCAGCAGCAGCGGCTCTGCATAGCCCGGAGCATATCCATGGAGCCGGAGATCATCCTGATGGACGAGCCCACCAGCGCCCTTGACCCCATTGCCACGGGGAAAATAGAAGAACTCATGGGGGAACTCAAAAAGGACTACAGCATCATCATTGTTACCCACGCCATGCACCAGGCCGCCCGGGTAAGCGACAGAACCGCATTTTTCCTTTTAGGCGAGATTGTTGAATACGGCGACACCAAGGCTCTCTTTACAAACCCCAGGGATAAGAGAACCGAAGACTATATTTCAGGGAGGTTCGGTTAACATCCAATCAATGTTAACCTTTAACCGGGTAACCGAGGCAATTATGGAAAACAAACGGATAGTTTTTTCGGAAGAATTGGACCGCATGCGCCACGATGTTCTTGCCATGTCGTCCCTGGTTGAGGAAGGTCTTGGGAAAGCCCTCACGGCGCTTCAAACCAACGATAAGGAGCTTGCGAAGACCGTCAGAGAGGCCGACGCCGCGGTCAACGCGATACAACTCAAGATTGAAGATGAAACCGTCATGCTCATTGCCACCCAGCAGCCGGTGGCCAGAGATCTCCGGGAGATTTTTGCCGTACTGAAAATCGCCATGAACCTTGAACGGGCCGGGGATTACGCGGTACATCTGGCAAAGACTGCCATAAAACTTTCGGGGAAGGCGTCGTTCCGCGCCATGGAACACCTGGAGTGCATGGTAAAAACCGGCCGGGAGATGATCCGCGCGTCCGTCCTGGCGTATCTGAAACAGGACGCCCAGGCGGCGCGGGACACCGCCGCCATGGACGACATCATCGACGGGGAACATAAAAAACTCTCCGAGGAGATGCTCAAGCTGATGAAAACACACCCCGGACTGCTGAAAAAGGCGCTCCGTTTCCTTCATAGCTCAGGCGACCTGGAGCGTCTGGGGGATCGCATTACCAATATCTGCGAGGCCGTCATTTACATGATCGAAAGCAAACACGAGGAACTCAATAAGTAGGGCCTTAGCAGATCCTTAGGAACTGCGCAAGAATAACATGACCATTCGGACATGTTATTTCCACGCAGTTCCTTATTCACATTATTTTGTAGATTTGACGATCGGCACTCCCACTACCAGGCCCATGGAGACGGTACGCTCATGATCGAAAATGTCCAGCATGGCAAGATCGAAAACCAGTTTGATTTTGCTCAAGGCCGGGATTGCGGCCAAGTCGAGACGGAGTCCCGTGTTGAGACAGCCCCGGTACCAGGCGTCATCCCCCAGAGCCTGTATGCTGTAGGAAAAATTGGAATAATCGATGATCCAATGTACGATCCGGCCAAAAACGCTGGGAAGCAGTACCAGATCAAAGCCCATGCCAAAATCAATATTATCCTTATTCTCCTCGCTGATCGTGTAACCGATCGCAAGGCTTGTAGAGGCGGGCCAGGTAAAGAATTCTCCGCTGTAGGTTGCCGCCGTATAGATCTGCCCTGCGCTGCTGAATTGATCCCGGTGGTTCAGGAGCTGCAGGTTCCCTCCGATGGAAATTGCGGTACGCTTGGTAGGCAGCCTGATCTTTACCCCAATAATGCCGTCGATATTGTTTGCGTCGTCTTCCCGGGGCTGAATATCCAGGGCGCCGCTTAATTCCACCCAGTTAAAGAGGCTTAAACCCATCTTGGCAATACCATTATTGGAAAAGAAGTTATAAGACCCTCCGGCATCGAGGCCCGCTTTACCCTTCCCTTCCCAGCCAAGGTTTCCCGACGGAACCGTATAGAGTCCTGTTGCGCCGTTAAGACTCATGGACAGGGCGCTGCTTTCCTGTGCAGGAAGATTCGAAATAAACAGAATCAGAAATAAAAACAGAAAGCCCGGTAATTTTTTCATTTATTTTCCCCTTCGGCGGCAAGAAGCCGTTTTACGCCTTCAAAAACTTCTCCCAGATCGTCAAAATGCATGGCGGCCTGACCGTCCAGGGGTGTAGGCATATTGTTCACAATAACGATGCCGCCGCCCCTCCGTATCGTATGGAGGGGAAGGCCCGCTGCCGGCTGTACCGTAAGGCTTGTACCCAGAACCAGCATAAGATCCGCATCCTGGGCCTCCGCCGCGGCTTCCGTAAGCGCATCCATGGGGAGGCTTTCGCCAAAGAAGGTTATGGCGGGTTTCAGCACCCTGTTGCATACGGGACAGCGGGGAAGTTTCCCGTTTTTTACAATGGCGGCAGCTTCCTCAAAGGGCATACGGATACCGGCGCAATGGAGGCAGTAGTGCAGCCTGGGAGAGCCGTGAACCTCAATAACATGCCTGCCGCCTCCCTTCTGGTGAAGCAGATCTATGTTCTGCGTGATGACGGCTTTAACAAAACCCCTGTTTTCAAGTTCCCCGAGTACGGTATGAACAACGGAAGCTTCCTTTGCATCAAGGTTGTAGATAAATTCTCTGTTCATCCTGTAATAAAACGAGGGGTCTTGCATGAAGTAATCAAGGTCAAAAATTTTTTCGGCGTCCATATCATTGTAGAGTCCGTTCTTTCCCCGAAAATCCCGGATACCGGAAAGTGTTGAGACCCCGGCTCCGGTCAGGGCGACACAGTGACGGGCATTTACAATACGTTCAAAGAGAGATTCAATTTTTTTCTGCATATTTTTTAAAGGGCTCCTCTGTTTTTATGAAGAACCGTTACATCCTTATGCTATATCATCGACACGGAAGGCCCCGGGATTTACCCGGAACATTCCTCTATTTTGATCCGGCCGCCTGCCCGGAGCCTGCCTCCCCGGATCACTCTGGCAAAAACCCCTTCGGAAGGCATGATGCAGTTTCCCGTTTTTTGCCTTATGGCGCAGTCCTGATGGCATTCTTTACCTATCCGGGTAATTTCCACAAGGCACTCCCCCAGAGAAAGAACAGTGCCTACGGGAAGTGTGTAAAGCTCGATCCCGCGGGTGGTAATGTTTTCCGCAAAATCGCCGGGTTTCAGACCGGGAATCCCCTGTGCGCTCATTTTGGAAATACTCTCTTCGGCAAGCAAACTTATCTGCCTGGGCCATGAACCGGCGTGGGCGTCTCCTTCAATGCCGTAATTCTCCCTGAGTACCGCTTCCTCCTGACTCTCCTTTACCGTTCCCTTTTTGGCGCTTGTGTTTACCGAAACTACCACGGCTGCCGGCCCGTTCTTCAATCTATCCTCCTATGCAGTACATGAATTTTGAGGGAATGAAGCCTTCGGAAAACCTGTGCTTTTCCGGCTTGCTTTCTATCGCCGTCGTTATGATCTTCTTGAGCCGGGCGGGATTGCCAATGGCGCTGCGGATATCCCATTCGGTATCATCGGCGAGGCAGGGCCTGATTCTCCCTTCACAGCTAATCCGTATGCGGTTACAATTACGGCAGAAGGGAGCGGAAAAGGCTCTGATAAACCCGATGCTTCCCTTAAAACCCGGCCCGCTCCAACACTGCGCCGGCTGGCCCGGATATTCTGCCTTCACCGGCTTGAGTTCCCCTGTAGTTTTCAGGATCTCCACAGGATCTCTGCGTTGATCCTGCCGCGAAAGTTTCCCTATGGGCATGAGTTCTATGAAACGAATCTGCAGCGGCCGTTCCCGCGCCATGTTGATAAACTCTTCAATCTCGTCATCATTGATCCCTCTCAGGAGCACACAGTTGATCTTGAGGGGCAGCATGTCAAGCGCAATGACCATGTCCATGCTTGATAAAACTTCCTCAAGACTGCCGCCGTTCATGCTCCTGTAACGTTCAGCCTGCAGGGAATCAAGGCTTATGTTGAGCCGTATGAGTCCCGCATTCTTGAAGGCCCTGAGCCTCTGCGTAAGACCCTGGGCATTTGTGGTCATGACAGTTTCCCTGATCCCGGGGGTTTTACTGACGGCGGAAATAATCTCTTCAAGATCGGGCCGCAGGAGAGGCTCCCCGCCGGAAAGCCTTACCTTGTGTATATTCAGTTCCGCAAGGACAGAAACAATCTCCGCTATTTCATCCGGCTTTAACTCGTCCTTCGGGCCGGGCTGTATTTCTTCCCTGTAACAGTAGGGACAGCGGAGATTGCAGCGGCTTGTAAGAGAGAAGCGGGCATAATCAATAGTCCTGCCGAAACGATCCTTCATGTTTTTTCCCTTCCGCGTTCAAAGGGACCGCTCTTTCCCCCGGTTTTTCTAAGGAGCCGTATTTCCCCTATCTCCATGCCTTTATCCACAGATTTGCACATGTCGTAGATTGTCAGGGCCGCGGCGGAAACCGCACAGAGGGCCTCCATCTCCACCCCCGTATGCCAGGTTGTACGGACTAAAGCCTCAATCAAAAGCTGATTTCCGTTCTGCCTCTCAATATCCAGTTCCACACTGTCCAGGGGAATGGGGTGGCAGAGCGGGATAAGTTCAGCCGTTTTTTTTGCCGCCATGATCCCTGCAATACGCGCAGTCCCTATCACGTCCCCTTTCGGCAAGGCGCCTTCCAGAATGAGGCCGAGAGTCGCTTCTTCCATACTCAGCACTGCCTGGGCCAGGGCTTCCCGCCTCGTATCCGGTTTTTTTCCGACATCAACCATGCGGGATTCCCCCGCCCCATTAATATGATTAAGTCTCTTGCGCATGTGCCCTTCCGTGTTCATCCTTCAAGTCCAGAAGAATTTCCAGCCCGTGTTCCAGAGTGTCAATTACCGCTTCAAGATTTTCCACGGCGGCTTTTTTACTTCCGGGCAGGTTGATGATAAGGGTTTGTTTCCGTATGCCCGCAACGGCACGGGATAGCATGGCCCTCGGCGTAATGGCAAGACTGTGCAAACGCATCGCCTCGGGAATTCCGGGAACAAGGCGTTCGCAGACTGCCGCCGCAGCCTCGGGGCTTACATCCCGCGGCGAAAGACCCGTGCCCCCCACGGTGAGAACCAGGTTGACGGCGACTGAATCGGCGGCCTGTATCAGGGCTTCTTCGATCAGGGCCTTTTCGTCGGGAAGTATGACAGGTTCCCCGCAGACAAAACCTTTTTCCAGGAGCATATCCCTGACAGCCGGGCCCGCCGTGTCCGCCCGTTCTCCGCCGGAGGCCCTGTCGCTGACGGTTAACACGAGGGCGCTAAACGCTTTTGTCACAGGACTTCCGTAAAAAGTATCCCGCCAAGGGCTGTCCCCCGGGCGAGAAATCCTGTTCCGGCGGGAAGATCCAGAAGACAGTTACAGTTCAAAAATGAAAAAAGCTGGGCGGAACTGTGGCCCGCCGGAACACTAAACATACCGTTTTCGTAACGGCAGCGTATGAAACGGCGTAAATCCGTTTTATCCGGGGAAAAACCATTTGCAAGCGTTCCCTGTACACGGCGGTTCCGCAGATCCTTCCTGCGGGAGATTTTTGCCAGAACCGGTTTTGCCAGTAGTTCAAGGCTGACGATACAGGCAAAGGGATTTCCGGAAAGATTCATCATGAGTTTCCCCCGGTAGATCCCGCAGCGGATAGCGGAACCGGGTCTGTTGGCAAGACGCCAGAAGAGTGATTCCGCTTCAAGAATCCCGTAGACTTCGTGAATAATGTCATATTCCCCCACGCTCACGGCGCCGGAACTGATAAGAATCTCAAGGCCGTCAATATGAGAGGCAATGAGGGAAGATGCGGCGGAAGCATTGTCGCCGGTCCCGGGCAAAAGATACGGATCAAAACCCCATTCCTTAAGGCGGCAGGAGAGGAGAGCAGTATTGGTGTCGTATATCTTCCCCGGCTCAAGTTCCCTTCCCGGCGGACTCAGCTCATCCCCGGTACAGAGTATGCCGATTCTTGGCTGCCTGTATACGCCGATCTTTTCAAGACCCATACCGGACAGGATCCCTATCATTACCGCATCAAGCCGCGTTCCCGCCGGAGTAAGGATTTGAGCTTTCCTGATATCCTCCCCCCGGAAACCGATGCAGTTTCCCTTCGCAAGAAACCCGGGCGCGAAAATTTCTCCCCCTTCCTCCCGGGCGTTTTCCTGCGGAAGCACCGCATCGGCCCCCGGCGGGATCATGGCGCCCGTCATGATCCGTATGGCCTCGCCCGGGCCGATACAGCCTGAAAAAGGCTTCCCGGCGCTTGATTCACCCTGAATTTTCAAGGGTATGGTTTCTTTCCCCGATGCCGTATCCTGAGATCTCAGGGCAAAACCATCCATGGATGAACGGTCAAAAGGAGGATTATCCAGAGGGGCGCGGATCTCCTCCGCAGCAATGCTTCCCAGGGATTCCCGGAGGGGCAGTTCAACAGTTTCTTCAATGGGCTTTGTTCTTGCCAGGAGAATTTCCGTTGCTTTTTCCAGTTCCAGCCAATCGGCTTTCAGCATAGGGATCAGCCTTTCTTTATCCGGCATTCCGGCAGCCAGCGGAGCAGAGCCTCCGCAACAGCATTACTGTCCATCGGCTTGGAAAGAAAACCGTTGAAGCCTGAGGAAATAAACATTTCCCTGGCTCCCGAAACCGCATTGGCGGTCAGGGCGACAATGGGTATCCCGGCTTTGACATCTCCCATGTCACGGATAATACGGGCCGCTTCCACTCCGTCGATATCCGGCATCATGTGATCCATCAGGATAAGATCGTAGGTCTCCCCCTTTACTTTTTCGATGGCTTCCCTGCCGCTTCTTGCCGTTTCGGGTTCTATATCGAAAGCGCCCAGAAGGTAGGAGGCAACCTCAAGATTTATTTCAATATCGTCAACCAAAAGCACCCTGGCCTCCGGTGCGGAAAAATGAACAAGGGAAATTTCCCCTTCCGGCAGATCCGCCTTGCCGCCTGTTTTAAGGGGAAGCGTTACGGTAAAAACAGAACCTTTACCATATTCGCTTTCTACGTCTATTGTTCCGTTCATAAGATCGCAGAGCCGCTTGGTAATGGCAAGCCCGAGCCCCGTCCCCTGTATCCGTTTATTCCGCACCAGATCGAGTTGTTCAAAGGAGGTAAAAAGCCGCGGTATGGACTCTTTCCTGATGCCGATTCCCGTGTCTTTCACCAGGAAACGCAGAACCGGTATTTCACCGTCCGGGACAAACACATTTTCGGCCCGGAAGACAACCCCGCCTTCCCTCGTGTACTTGAGTGCATTATTGAGCAGATTGGTCATAATCTGGGATATTCTTTTTTCATCTCCAAAAATTACTTCCGGCAGAGATTCTGAAAAAAACCACTGAAGACTCAAATCTTTTTCCGAAAACAGAGGAACAAACATATTTTTTAGACACTCAAGCATCCGCTCTAAACTAAAGTATTCCTGAACCAGTTCCATCTTCCCCGCTTCAATCTTGGAAAAATCCAGAATGTCGTTAATAATGTTGAGGAGCATGTTGGATGAATTCTGTATGTTTTTAATAAAGTTACGCTGCCGGCAGTCAAGATTTGTATCGCCGAGCATTGAAGTGATACCGATAATGGCGTTCATGGGAGTGCGGATCTCGTGGGATACGGTTGCAAGAAAATCCGACTTGGCCCTGTTTGCCGTTTCCGCTTCCCGCTTTGCCGCCAGTAATTCCGATGTATCATAAAAAAGAACTATGGCGCCGATACTCTTGCCAATGTCGTCTTTTATGGAACTGACCTGAATGGTGTAATCCTTCAGGGCCCCTGTTCCGCTAAAATCGATGGCCTGGTTCAGATTGACAGAAACCGTTTCGTTTTCAGGCTGCCTGTATATTTTATCTACCTCGTGCATAAATTCGGCGCCGGTAAACCTGCCAAAAATATCCCGGTAATGATGGCCGGAGATCATGCCGAAACTGCCTATGCCTGTAATCTTGAGAAATACATCGGTACAGTAGACTATCCTGCCGTCCTTGTCAAAAAGCATGATAATATCGGGACAATTTTCCAGGAGCAGCTTCATGTATTTTTCCAGCTCCGATTTTGAGTCCCTGACGATTCTGCTTAAATTATCTTTGGCCTCGACAGTAACCCTGTTCCTTTCAATTGCCACAGCGGCAAGCCTGAGTTCCCTTTCGAGTTTTTTAATCGTAATCCGGGCCTGTTTTAACTCTGATGCAAGATCCGGAAGAGAAAGCTCCTGCCCTTTGTCCATTACAGCGCACAGATCACTATTGTGTCGTTGTGACTCCGGTTGGTCAGTTTGCCTTTTTTATCATATACCGGGCATAACTCCGTACCGGAATACGAAAGCGCATACGGCGTTCCCTTGAGAAGCTCCTCCGTCTTCTCCATTTCCCTGGCGGCCTTGAAGCCCAGGGCAAAATAACGGCCCACACAGGAAAAGATGAGCATACTCTTCTCCCTGCCGCTTTCAAGAGCCTCGCACAGGGCATCGGCGCTTGTCCGCATGACTTCTTCCGCGGTAACGTTACCGACCGTAAGAGTCGCTCCTTCGGGGATCTTGCCGCCGCAGACTGCCGAGCCGTCGGGGGTAATGGCAAACAGCACCCGGATAATCGGCTGGGTGCCGTCATTGTAGTCCAGGATGAAGGGGAAGGAGTTGATACCCTCAATGTTGCCTGTTTCGTCCCTGGTAAGTCCCAGGGAACTGAGATAATCCCCCACGGAGACGCCGTTGACTCCCTTGAGCTGGTTGCCCTGGGAGGAGGTAACCACCCCTTTTTCCCGGAAAACCTTCTCCTGGGATATACCGCCGTAGAAGAACTTGGGTTCGAAAGCGCCGTAACAGAGGACAAATATGAAACGGTCTGCAAAGCTTTCCCCTCCGTAAATGGTCCGGGCCTCGTGGTAATCCTGGTTGTGATCCACTGCCAGAGTGCCAAAAACAGGTACATTTCCGGTAATACCGCTCAAGGATTCCACAAAAAAATCCCCGGAAACATTGAGGAGCAGCGGGGCAAAAGCTATCATTAGACCCGCCTTGTCCTGCCGTTTCCCGCCGGTTTTTTCCCAGGCTTCGCGCAGGGGCCCCTCATCCTCCCCGTTTATTGCTCCGGTTATACCGGTAACAAATTCCACATCGTCACTGGTAAGAACGGTAAGAATGAGGATGGTATCCCCGGAAACATCATTGGCGGAAGCCGCCAGAGTGGTTGCCCCTGCCAGGGGGAAGGAAAGTTTTTCCGCCAGAGCGGAAACCACGCCGGAACCTAAAAAATCGGAAAAACAGGCGACAAGGCCAACCGAATTCTTTAGAACTGATTGCCCCTTGAGTTGATCAAGAATTTCATCAACAGCAGCATCCACATCATCAATTTCAAGAGTATGTGCTTGTACTATCTTTATCATGAAAAAATTATACGCCCTTTCAGGTTTTATTTCAATTACGACATTCCAAAATGTCAAAATTTGGCGTAAGGTGA
>JAIRXN010000149.1 GCA_031268245.1 Treponema sp.
AGGTGGTCCCGCACATCAGTATCCGTCAGGGTAGTCTTTACCTCCACCGCCAGGACGACATCCCCGTTTTCCAGCAGTATATCCACCTCGGCGATATACTCTCCCCGGGCATTCTGGTAGCGCATATTGGTACCAGCCCTGCCGAAGCCATAACCCAGCCGGTTGAACTTTTCCAGGATATTGGGGAAGATCAACTCCTCTATCAGATCGCCAAGCTTACTGCCCAAGCTGCTGATCTTGCGGTCTGTTTCCTTCATTTGACGGGCCGTTTCCTGCATCTTGCGGTCTGTTTCCTGCATTCGACGGTCAGTTTCCAGAGCCATTTCCTGCATCTTTCGGTCCGTTTCCTGAAACATGGCCCAGACCTTCTCAAAGGTCAGCCCCATCTCCGGTTCGCGTATGGTTTCTTCCTGCATAAGAAAAATTTACTTTGTTGTTGTATGGTTGTCAAGGGAACGGCAGGGCATCGGTGTTTAGTCCCCAGGTATTGGGGAACTATCAAAACCTGAAGAATTTTTCACCACCACATCGAAAAAGTCGAATAAGTTCCGGTACAAGCCCCTTTCTTCCTTCCGCCAAACTGTAACCCGCATATACTCCATATTTTACCGCTTCACCCGCCCTGTACCCCCTCGTCAAAGTGGTAATTTCACCCTAAAAAAGTTACAGACCCCCAATATTTAATATTGGCCATTCCCAAACTGCTATAATTTTTAAAGTGTCATGATCCCGTTTTAATACTTTTGTGATTATATTATCCCCCTGCACTTCTATGACAATATAATCTAACATGACTTCTTCAAATATTATTAAATATTTCCCATCCTCAAGGGGGTGCCCGGAATCTTTATCGTCCAAATCATCAATCTTTAAATATCCGAGTTTGGAACTTTCATCTTCTCCGCTCCAGCATTTAATATATCCCGTTTGCCAATACACGGTTCCTACAAGAGGGTCACCGGTTCCTGCTAATGTAAGATATTAACTTGGAAATTAATATTAATCCAAAAACAATCGGGCCAATGATGAAAATAGCAGCACGAGGACTTTGTGTCCCCGATTTTTTGTCTGCTTTCCATTCTTCATTCATTAATATCCTTATAAAAATAAAATAAAAAAAAGCAATCAAAAGCCCTACTATATCGTTTATTTTTTTATCTTGCATGAGGCGTGCAGTAATTACCGCTATTACCGTCATTATAACAAATGTTATAAACTTTATCAAAAACGACCTCTTTTGCCTTAATAAAAAATTTGTGTCGTTATTTATTTCCTATATGCGGGTTTAAAATATTTTTCTCCAGTATAAAAATCGGAGATGTTGTGTTTGTAAGACCCATTATTGACCGGCGGTTTGTAACCGGGGAGAAAACTGGAATACGCTAAACCGGTCAACTGCGGAGCGGCGGAAACAGCCGCAGGCGCCCAGGACGGAACCTGCCGCCCCATGCTTATCGGTAAATAGATTGCTGTCGCTGCCGCACCGTATTTATCTACAGCATGCCCCAAAAAAGAACCTCCAATACCCAGTGCAATATCGCCGTAATTTCCATTATTTAAATTCGCCGGTAATGCACCGCCAAAGGACATAAACGAGCTTAATGTATATGTGTTGGCAAGTATTTTAGCTATCGCACCGTAACTGGTAAATGAAAACCCTATGTTCGCCAACGCCGCCTCAGTTCCCAGTACGCTTATTACACTCAAATAATTCGAAGTAAAATCGCTGTTGTCTGCCAGCTGGTTAACGGCTGTTGCGTTCATCATACCGGCA
Organism: Treponema sp.; assembly: GCA_031268245.1. Lineage (GTDB taxonomy): Bacteria > Spirochaetota > Spirochaetia > Treponematales > Breznakiellaceae > JAIRNJ01. Next base: position 1,775 of record JAIRXN010000149.1, read on the forward strand.
TAGTCCAGACCCCGTTTAGCCATGCTGCCCTTGCCCAGTCCCGTTGTTCCCTGCATATACTCCATATTCTGCCGCTCCTCCGGCTCCTGCCGTCAGCAGTTTTCCGGGTGAATTAAGCATAGCACTTTGTCATTCAATTTTCAAGTCTTTTTTAGCAGCAGTTTGACAATTACTGAAGAAATTTACCACAAACCACACCAACGCCATGAACAGACACAAATTTTCACTCTTCGTTCGCGTTGGTTCGTGAGGTTGGTGGCTAAATTTCTTCGCACTAACAGCCACGAACGAAAGAAGCGGAACTCTATTTGAAAGGCAGCTCCGCATTCAGGGCGGCAATGTTTTCCTCCTCACGGAGATTGATAGCATTGATATTGTTTATGAATAGCTGTTCCAGCAGGGGATCAAAAAATTTGTGCCAGCTCCGGTTGGAACAAAGCCGGAAACCCCGGCGAATCTTGTGCGCCGATCCCGCTCCCGGATCAAAAAAATGGATGCCTTCACGGATACACCAGTCCATCGGTGCATAGTAACACGCCGCAAAGTGAAGATTGCGGATCTCTTCATAGGCTCCCCAGTAGCGGCCCCAGATTCTGTCGTTCTTGCGGACAAGAAAGGCAAGCGCGAGAATTTCACCGTCCCTGCGGGCTTCAACAAAGGCAAGTCTCTTGCGGTATTCCTTTTCAAGATACATAAAAAATTTTTCGTTCACCCAGCGGGCATCCCAGGGGTAAAATTTATCATTGGTAATGGTAAAGAGTTCAAACATCTTCCGGAAATGTTCTTCCCGTGCCTTTTCCCCCTCCACGATGCCGACCATGACTCCCTGTTCGGGAGGGCTGCGGTATTCCTTGCGGATGTTTTTTCGTTGTCCCTTGGTAAAAAGATCCAGGTACGCATCAAAGTTTTTAAAATCATGATTCTGCCACAGATAGTGGGAATGTTCCCATGCTGTATATCCCAGGGAGGGCAGTATCCGTGAAAGGCCGGGATCGGCAAAGAGAAGGCTCAGGGAAACGATATTGTTCCGCCTGCACACTTTTTCCGCCGCATCAAGAATGAGGGCGGTAACTGTCTCGCCGGAAATTTCCGGGCTATGCAGAAAATGGTAACCCTCGGCAGGAGTTGCCGGTACTGTTCCTACAAGTTTCGGATACCAGTGATGCTTGAGTGAATGGGCCGCTTCCGCCCAGAAGTAATCGTAAACATATTCGCCGTCGCTGTTGGTCTTCAGGTAAAAAGGAGCGGCGGCAAGCAGTCTTTCTCCCGACCAGAGTGTGAAGTGCAGAGGATGCCAGCCGGTTTCGGGGCTTATGCTGCCCGATGTTTCCATGGCGGAAAGCCATTCCCATTCGAGGAAGGGAAGATCGTTTTCGCCTGTTAAGGCATTCCACTGTTCGCGTTTTATCCGGTCAATGGAATGCAGGATCTTTAATTCATATCCGGCTGCCGCCATTCTCTGCCTCTTCGATAATGGAATCCGTTACAAGACCTCCTTCACTGAGGGCCCTGAAAATACGCCGTTTGACCGCACCGGAGTTCCCTGTAAATACGGCAATTTTTTTTCTAATATCCCTCCGTGCGGAATTAAGCCCATAGGGGCAGGTACATGCCGTCTTCAATATTTCAAGTTCATCCGCGCAGGAAATGATCTGCCGTTCTTCGAGAAGCCCCAGAGGCCGGATAAGGCTTACCGGATACTTGCGGTACCTGAGCAGCAGGGGCATCGTAGAAATTGTACCCTTCGCGCTAAGATTCATAAAAAAGGTTTCGATGATATCATCCAGATGATGACCCAGAGCTATCTTGTTGAAATTGCCTTCTACGGCATGGCGCAGTAACTCTGTGCGGCGTTGGGTGGAACACCAGTAACAGTTCATTTTTTTTCCCGGTTTCAGCCGCCCGATGACGGGAACCGGAAGATCGGTAAAGGGGACGCCCCATTCATCAAGACGATTTTTAAGTTCTCCCTTCTTGCAGCAGGCGCAAAAATCGCTTGATATATGCAGGGCCTCAAGGGTATATTCAAATTGAAGTGACTTTTTCAGCGTTGAAAGCGCCCATGCCAGGGTGCTTGAATCCTTCCCTCCCGAAACGGCGATAAGGATACGGTCGCCTTTTTCCACAAGACCGAATTCCAGAATCGCCCTGGCGCAAAGTTTCCGTACAATTTCTGCTGCTCCCGCACGGCGGAGAAACCTGTCTGCCATCTATAAACCGGTTATATCCCGTATCACGAGGCTTGCCAGTACCATTCCCGCAGCGGCTGTAACCATAACGGAACTGCCGTTAATGATTTTTTTTGAAGAACACCATTCGTGTTCTCCGGGACTGCAGAAACAGGCGCCGCTTCCGCAGGAAACCGGTATCTCATCATGCCGGGGAAGGTTTTCCGCGCTGTATACCGCGGTGAAGCTGCCTGAAAAGCCGCGTTTCTTCAAGCCCTGCCTTACAAGCCGGGCCAGGGCGCAGCCATGAGTCTGCCAAATATCCGCCGTTTTGATGCAGGTGGGATCAAGCTTTCCCGCCATTCCCATGGAAGAATAGACCCTCACCCCGGCCCGGGCGCAGGCTTCAATGAGATCCAGCTTATTGGAAAGACTGTCGATTGCATCAATAACATAGTCCGCCTCTTCAATTCCGAAGAGGGCGGAATTTTCCCGGGAGTAAACCTCCTCCCGGGTTTCGATAGTGCAGCGGGGATTGATGTCGAGAAGCCGTTCCCTGAGCGCTTCAACTTTCGCCTTGCCGAGACTGGAGACAAATGCCTCGCTCTGGCGGTTGATATTGGTGATACAAACTTTGTCGGAATCGACAAGGGCAATACAGCCGATGTCAGAACGCGCCAGGGCTTCCGCGGCCCAGGAACCCACGCCCCCGATCCCGAAAACCAGTACCCGTTTCCGTTCGAGAGCTTTAAGTTTTTCCGTTCCGGTTATGATAGCCAGCCTTTGAAAGGCCGGATTGATGCTCTCCAATGCCTTCCCTCTCAAATCCTGATCCCCGCGTAACGTTCTTCTTCGCTGAAGATACAGCCGCAGTATTTCTGCATGTAAAGCCCCGCGGCCCGGGCCTCTTTCTGGCCCTCACGGTAACGGGGCCGGAAGTCACGGTAGAAAAAAGCGATACCGTAAACATCCGCGAGTTCTTCGGCTGTCTTTTTGATACACTCGTGATCCTGCCAGGGACTGACAAGCAGACTTGTGCTGAAGTGGCTGTAGCCGTTTTCCGCCCCGAACCGCGCGGTTTTTTCAAGCCGCATCCTGTAGCAGGAGGCGCAGCGCCTGTTTCCGTTTTTTGGCCCCGCTTCAGTATCCGGCCCCCTCAGCCGGGAGCCTGCCGGATCGAGGTTCCCCTCCTGATACACGATGCGTATAAAGGATCGTAAACCGTATTCTTCTTCGATACGGAGATCCAGATTACGGGAAGCCGCAAAGCCCGCAAGAGATTCCCTGCGCTTTGAATATTCGGTAAAGGGATGTATGTTGGGATTGTACCAGTACAGATCCGGCTTTATACCTTCTTCCAAAAGGGCCGGAACAGAGCCCGAAGCACACGGGCCGCAGCAGGTATGGAACACTAGGCGCATAGTTTATTATTGCATGTTTGGCCGTTCCGATGCTATCATGTAATAATGAATGGAATAATCAGCCGCCTGTGTGCGGAAGTCCCTCTGCCCAAAATGATAAAAGTCAGGCAGCTCTTTGACCGGGGAAGAATTGAAACCGCGGATATTCCGTCTGCGGCGCTCAGGGAGATTAGCCTGAGTGAATTGAGAGATCCTGTCAAACCGGGCATGCGCATAGCCATTACCTGCGGAAGCCGGGGAGTGGCAAACATTGCGCTCATTATCCGCGCGCTGGCGGATTTTGTCAGAGCCAGAGGCGCCCATCCC
>JAIRXN010000145.1 GCA_031268245.1 Treponema sp.
GTATTCTACAACAAGGAAATTTTCGCCAGGTATAACATCAGGGTTCCCGCTACCCTGCCCGAGCTTGAGGCTGCCTGTGATACCCTGCTCAGGAACGGAGTAAAACCCTTTTCCCTGGCGAACAAAACCCAGTGGACAGGTTCCATGTTCTTTATGTTCCTGGCTACCCGCCAGGGCGGGACCGAGCCCTTCATCAAGGCGGTGGACGGTTCGGGGAGCTTTGAAGATTCCGCCTTTATCTATGCGGGCAACAAGATCCAGGACTGGGTAAAGAAAGGATACTTTAACGAAGGCTTCAACGGGCTTGATGAGGATTCCGGACAGAGCCGCATGCTCCTGTACAACGAAGATGCAGCCATGCACATCATGGGGAGCTGGTTCAACTCTTCCGCCCTGACGGAATCTCCCGAATTCTACAGGAAAATGGGTATTTTCAAGTTCCCCACCATCCCCGGCGGCAAGGGGAATCCCGACACGGTTATCGGGACAGTAGGAGACAACTTCTACCATGTATCCGGTACCAGCAAAAACCCCGACTGGGCGTTTAAGATGATCACCTACCTGACCGATGATATTGCAGTAAAGAAGCGGCTGGATGGAGGAAATATCCCGCCCCTCAAGGATGTCAAGCTGGATGATCCTATCCTGGCGGAACTCTTTGCCCAGGTTCAGGCTGCGCCGGATATGCAGCTCTGGTACGATCAGTCTCTCTCCCCGGAAGTTGCGGAAGTCCACAAGACAACCTCTCAGGAAATTTTCGGGCTTACATTGACTCCGGAAGAGGCTGCAAGACGGCTTGAGGCGGCTCAGCAGGAGTACCGCAGAAACAACTAAGGTAATGCCGATTAGCGTCATTTAATCGCATTGCCCTAAGGGCAGCCGGTTCCGGATTGCGGAAAGAAGCTTCGGAACCGGTTTATGCTTCAAGGGAGGAAAAAAATGTCCGGAACATTGAGTAAATCTATTGGTCTTAGGGAAGTACGGCAGCGGCAGACGCGGTTCGCTGCGGCAGTATTCCTTTTCCCGGCTCTTTTCTTCCTTCTTGTCTTTATTGCCTACCCGATAGTTGATTCTTTTATCATCAGCACAGTCCGCTGGAACGGAATGAGTTCCAGAAGAGTTTTTACCGGTCTTGAAAACTGGAAACAGCTTGTCGCCGACGCCAATTTTTGGCAGGCCTTCCGCAATAACGTGATCATCATGTTTCTCTCCCTGCTGTTTCAGGTGCCCTTTGCCATGGCGCTTGCTACCTTTCTCGATATAACCGAACGAAAGGGAATAATCTTCAAGGTGATCTGGTTTTTGCCCTATCTTATCTCTTCGGTGGCTATCGGTCTCCTCTTTAAGTATGCTTTGGACGCAAACTACGGGCTCATAGCTTCGGTATCCAAGGCGCTCGGAGGCAAGGCAGTCGATCTGCTGGGAAATCCCAAGGTTGCCCTCTTTGCGGTAATCGGCGTTATCTGCTGGCAGTACATTCCCTTTTACATGGTACTCTACCTTGCCGCATACGGTACTATTCCTGTTGAATTATACGAGGCTGCAAGCATAGACGGGGCGAGCCGCGGACAGTATTTTTGGCGGGTATCGCTGCCCCTTCTGCGTCCGACCGTTGTGTCGGGGATGACCCTGTCCATCATCGGATCGCTTAAATACTTCGATCTGATTTTTGTCATGACCGGAGGCGGCCCGGGTGTTGCCACGGAACTCATGGCGACAATGATGTATAAAACTTCGTTTGTCAGATTCAACATGGGCTACGGGGCTACGGTTGCCTGCGGGATGTTTATCCTCATTACCCTCGTTGCGCTTATCGTTGTTTCAACCCTTAACAGGAAGACGGAGGTATAGGTATGGTTGATTTACTCCGGAAGCACAGGCGTTTTTCGGTTTTCTGGGTTGTTGCCTCTGTCTTCGCCGTGTTCTGGCTCATCGTGGCCGGCGCTCCCTTCTACTACCTCATCACGATTTCGCTAAAGAGCCAGGGAGAGTTCCTGCGGGGCAGCCTCTTTAAGCTTCCCGAAAAATTCAGCCTTCATAATTATTCCGCCGTGATGCGGGGGGAATTCCTGAATTACCTGCTTAACAGTGTAATTGTACTGGCAGTTTCCCTTGCCATTCTTCTCATTGTGTCCGCTTTTGCGGCTTATCCCCTCTCAAGAATGAAATTCAAACTCAATAAGCCGATTTTTTCCCTCATCGTGGCCGCCATGTCAATTCCCATTCACATTACCCTTATCCCCGTGTTCGGTATGGCGATACGTCTTGGGTTTTACGATCATCTCTACGCCCTGTTCGGCCCTTATGTAGCCTTTAATCTCCCTCTTTCGGTCTTTGTGCTCACCGCCTTCATGGGCGGGATAAGCAGGGAAATGGAAGAGGCCGCGGAGATTGACGGCTGCGGGAAATTCAGCACCTTCTTCAAGGTGATTCTTCCCCTTTCCCGTTCCGGCCTGGCTACCCTTGCAATCTACAACGGCGTAGTTATCTGGAATGAATTCAGTTTTGTGATGGTGCTTACCCAGAGCCCGAAAAACTTCACCCTCCCTCTCTCGGTTTGGCAATACCAGGGGCAGTATACCATGGATGTACCCCTCATCATGGCTCTGCTGGTATTGGCGTCCCTTCCGATTATCCTTCTCTATGTATTCGGGCAGGATAAGCTGGT
>JAIRXN010000202.1 GCA_031268245.1 Treponema sp.
GATTTTATCCGGGAATTTTACATGGAAGAAGTCACTGTAACCCTGGCTCCGGTACCGGGGATAGACATCGAAGCCTATAAGGATACCCTTATCCGCCGTTTTTCCAACAAAAATACAGGGGATGCGGTGCTGCGTCTGGCCTCCGAAGGCTCCAGCAAGATCCCCAACTTCATGCTGAAACCCCTCGGTGAGGCGGTAAAGAAGGGGCTTCCCCATGCAAATATGATCTTTGCCCTTGCCGCGTGGGCCCGTTTCCTCTCAGGCGGAGATGAGGCGGGAAAATCAATTCCCATTGAAGACGCACGGGGAGCGGAAATTTCCGCGGCTGCGAAGAAGGCTCAAAAGGCTCCCGGCGTTTTCTTGAAGACGGTGGGTCTGGAGGGTTTAAGCGGGGAGGAGTTTACGGAACTTGAAAAGAATTTCGCCGGGATTCTGGAAACAATCTACCGTATAGGCATGAGGGAGGCGCTCAGCGGAATCCGTACCAGGTTAACATAGTGGCCGGGATAACGTGACTGGAAGCGGCTGAAGGCTGTTTCGGCGGCGCTTTCAAAGACAGCGATACGGAATTCACCTTCTTCGCTGAAATAGGGAAGCAGGACCGCTATGTGGAAGTGCTGCCTGAGCCGCAGTGAAAGATACTGATTCTTCCGGGGAAGGTCGCTCATCTCGGCGTTGATCGAGGCAAGATAGACCGTTCCCGGCTCATCGAGGGCCAGGGTATAGAGCAGGGGCTGAAGTCCTTCCATGCCGAAGCCTGCGTTTTCAAGGTAGCCCGGGTAGGATTGCTCGCCTTCCGGGGAAGAAGTTTTGGGATTCCGGAGGATCAACTCCGAAAAGAAAGATTCCCGTACTTCAACTTCTTCAAGTACGGCAGCCTGTGGAGAGCGTAAAACCGCTGCGGTTCTGAGCGCCAGATTGCGAGTCCAGTCCAGACCGAAGAAAGGATCACGCAGTTCCTCAAAGGCTTCGGTAAAGGAGGAACCCCGATTTCCAGCGGGCGCCTTGAGCGGGGCAATGGGAAGCAGGGCGCCGGTATAGGGCTTGAGGAGCAGATCTATTATCCATTTTGCAAAACCTGAACAGTTAAGGCCCTTTTCTCCTTCCTGGGGTCTCCCGTCCTCTATAAACACATAGTTCCCGTTTTCGTCTATGGCTCCGTCGTCCAGAAAATTCAGGGCGGGAAGCTGCGGGCGGACGATTCTGATGAATTCTCTTATCTCCCGGTAGTTTGAAGGTTCCGCTTCAAAATATTTACCGGGGAAACGGGCGCCGGCCAGACGGAGAAGCTCTTCTATGGAAAGCGCGTAAAGCCGCTCAAAGGCCGCCGGGATGGGCTGGGAACGGAGGACATAGGCATCGTAGAGCACCAGATCCATGAGGCATTTATCCTCTGTCCAGGGCCGGAATTGGACATAGGTAAAGGCGTCGCTGCGGAGAAATACCCGGATACGGAGAGCTTCTCCCGTATCCCTGCGGCGGGAAAGCGCCCAGGAACCCTGGGCATAGCCGGGGAAAGAGCCCATCGTCCTGCCGGCGCCTGACTCCCTGGCGATCACTATGTTGAATTCTTCCCCTTTGGGTTCGGTCCGTATCTCTACCCTGCCCCCTCCTGCCAAATTCCGCCTTTCGGGAGCCTTGGCAAGTACCCTGCCGGGGACTTCGAGAAGCCAGGTGTCCCGGATTTCCAGCCTGAGGGCACTGTCGTCGGTAATGCGGCTTAAAGGAAGATCTCTTCCTGAAACGGAGAGGGGGAGGAAAACCAGCAGGATGAAGAGGAATTTTGGCTTCATATCTATATGATTATCGGAAAATTGAGACAGATCCAATCCAAAACGCGATTTTTTTCTTTATTGCATTTCATAGATGATTATGTTTGAATTAAAGGAAGAGGGCCTTATGAAACTATATAGCCGCGGGCAAGTCTTATTCTTTTCGGTTTTAAGTTGTCTGCTCCTTGTTCTTCTTGCGTTGGGACTGGGTCTTTTGGGTTTCTCACCAAAAAAGAACGCGGAAACAGAGCCGGAGGAAATTTCCGTTACGCGGGAAGGGGCAGCCGATTCGTTTCCGGGTCTCAATCTGCGGCAATCGCCCTATACGGTGTCCGGAATGGGAAATGCGGGGAGGCCCGTAGCCGATCTGCTGCCTTACACCGAGGATGAACGGGAAAATATCAGTATCTATGAAAGGCTCAACCAGGCGGTGGTGAATATTACTACCGAAACGGTGGCGATCAACTGGTTTCTGGAGGCGGTTCCCCAGCAGGGCGGTTCGGGTTCGGGTTCGATCATCGATACGCGGGGTTATGTTTTAACCAATAATCACGTTATAGAAAACGCCAACAAGGTGTTTATCAATCTGGCGGACGGCAGTCAGTATGAGGGCAGTCTGGTGGGAACGGATCCGGAGAACGACATTGCCGTTCTCAAATTCGAGTCGGGGGACGTGGAATTGAGGACGATTCCCTTCGGCAGTTCGGATAATCTCAAGGTGGGGCAGAAGGTGCTGGCTATCGGAAACCCATTCGGCTTTGAAAGGACGCTGACGGTGGGTATCGTTTCCGGGCTCGGGCGGCCCATACAGACGGACAGGCGGCATATCATCCGGGACATGATCCAGACCGATGCTTCGATTAACCCCGGCAACTCGGGTGGGCCTCTGCTGGATACCCAGGGCCGGATGATTGGGATCAACACGATGATCTATTCTCCTTCCGGGGCTTCCGCAGGGGTGGGTTTCTCGGTGCCGATAAATACCGCCAAGCGGGTGGTTGCCGAACTTATCCAGTACGGAAAGGTGCGGCGGGGCTGGATAGACGCTACCGTGGTACAGATCTTCCCCGCCCTGGTGCGCTATGCCAAGCTTCCGGTAAATTCGGGGCTTCTGGTTTCCCGGACTATCCGGAACGGTAACGCGGAGCGGGCAGGGATGCGGCAGGGAACCGAAGCCATACGCTACGGTTCCAGCGTCATCTACCTGGGGGGCGATATTATCACCATGGTGGACGGGATGGAAACTTCAAGTCTTGCCGATCTTTACTCCGCGCTGGAAGACAACAAGCCCGGAGACAGGATAAAGGTTGATATTGTCCGGGGAGGAAAGAAGAGTACGCTGGAACTCAACCTGGCGGATCGGGAAGAACTGCTGACCAGATAAGCGCTTTACAAGGCCCTAATAGATGATTCCAACCAGGAAGCCTGCGAAGGCGGTCATGATCTCCGGATCCGGCTGGTAACGGGCGCCGCCGAGGAGACTGAAGACCAGGGTGGAGGGATAGAATTTGAACTCCCCTCCGAACTGGAGGGAGGCCAAACCGGGGTTTTTCAGATCGAAGGCGGGGCGCAGGGAGGCTCCGAGGCTGAATGCAGGCTGCTGAAAGAGAAGGCCCGCGGGAAGCAGGATATGGGGCGCGCCGCCTTCGCTGATCTTTGACCAGGGTTCGTACCAGAGGATGCCGGGGCTGAAAAGCAGGGAGAGGGGTATGGGGAAACGCCAGGAGAGGGGGGCGGCAAAGCCGAGTCCGTCTCCGGCATGGAGGGGGGAAAGGCCGCCTTCTTCCGCCCAGGAAAAATGAAGAAGCGCGGCCGCGGAGAGCGGAACGGACTCTTCCGCCTTTCTGAAAAGCCATTTTGCGCTGAAACCGGCGCCCCAGAGGGCTTTTTCTCCATCAAAACGGGTGATTCCGCCGAGAAATGCGGCTGCTTCCAGCCTATCCAGCGGTGAAAAACGTATACCCGCCTCCGCGGGAAGGCTTTTCCAGGGGGTTTCGGCGGAGGGAACAGCCCCGAAGAGTATGCCTCCCTCAATCTGGAAGCTTCCCCGGGGAATAATGTCCGCCGAAGGGCTAAAGATCAGCCCCGGAATGCCTCCGGGGAGCGAAAGGGGGAAGATGCTGAGGCTTTCATCGATCTCTACTGTCTGGGAAAGCTGA
>JAIRXN010000162.1 GCA_031268245.1 Treponema sp.
ATTAAACGAAAGGGTCATGGGTCTGTTTACGTTACGGGCCTATTGATGCTTGCCCCCAAAACCCGAGCCGGAAAAATGAGTGAACAAAAAAAGCCCGGCCTAAACCGGGCATTTTTAGCGGATTTTAGTTCCAGAGCGACCGGTCGGCCAGTTCCTGTTTGTAGGTGGTAAGATTTTGCTGTGTAACAGGAATAGTACCGGTATCGTTAACCACAGCCGCCGGTTTGCCGCCGGTTTTAATGTATTCCACCAGCCATTGAACCGGCTGATAGCCCATACGGGTATAGTTTTCGGTAAGGGTCGCGTAAATCGTACCCTTTTTGATGTAGTCGAGGGTGTCTTCCATATCACTGATGCCGACGATACAGACTCCCTGGAGTCCCCTTTCCTCGACTACTTTTGCTGCGGCGGAACCGCCATCGGCCACGATGTTCAGTACAACGTTGACGTTAGGATAAGTGGTAAAAATCTCCTGATATTTCTGCACTTCACCGGCAAGGTCGTTGGAACCCGCTACGGTCGTTACCCATTCGTAGGGACCCGCGGCTTTGAAAGCCGCTTCCGCCGCCTGCAGCATTTCGCGGGCCGAGGCCTGGGTCAGGTCGGCTACCATCGCTGCGATAACCGGCTTGCGCCCGTTAAGGTACTTAAGCGCCGTCGCTGCCTGGGTTTCACCGAAGTTCTTGTTTCCCAGGCCCAGATACGCCAGCCGGTCTACCAGCGGATCATCGGAATTCATCAGTACCACGGGAATTCCCGCATCGGTAGCCCGCTTGAGCGCGGGGCGCATCGCCTCCGGGTTCAGCGGCATGGTGATAATACCCGAAACCTTTGACGCGATCGCCAGGTCGATCTGTTTGATCATCTCGTCAATGTTGATACCGGCAGGCCCTACCCAGGCGCCTTTAACGCCAAGGTCTTTACAGGCTTGTTCAAACGCTATCTTCGAGTCAAGCCAAACCGGATGCGCAATCAGCGGTGTAACAAACCAGATTTCGATCTCACCGCTTTTTTTCGCGCTTTGACTTCCGCCCGCGCTTACCGCAGCGGCGCAGATCATGACCAATAAAACAGCCAACAATACTTTCTTCATAGTATATCTCCTTGTATCTTTGTTTTAGCGGACAAACCGCCTGATACCATTGTTATGGCAACGCTAATTATCATTGCCTGCGTTATCCAGATTTGATGCATAATGCAAAATACGGCCTTCGTCCGCTTCGGATCGGCCAAGCTCTTTTACGATGCGGCCTTTGCTCAAAACCAGAAAGCGGTCGCAAATGCCGAGCAGTTCGGGCAGTTCAGATGAAATGACCACTATGGCCATTCCCTGGGCCGCCAGTTCTCCAATCATCTTGTAAATCTCAGCCTTGGTACCAACGTCAATACCGCGGGTCGGTTCATCAAGGAAAAGGATTTCCATATTGGTTAAAAGCCATTTTCCTATCAATACCTTCTGCTGATTGCCCCCCGAGAGACTCATAATGCCGGTATTAAGCCCCGGCGCTTTTATCCGGAGTTGATTGAACATGCCGCCTGTTAGACTGAGTTCTTTTTTCCGGTCGATAAACAGAGTACGTACCAGGCTTTTCAAAATCGTGAGCGCCATATTCTCGCGTATGTTAAGGGAGTGGATATATCCGTCGGTTTTCCGGTCTTCGGTAAGAAAACCGATACCGAGTTTTTTCGCGTCCGAGGGCTGCCCTATGACCGCCTTTTTTCCGTTTATATAAACGCTTCCCGCAAGCAGCGGCTTCGCGCCGAAAATCGCCGAGAGGAGTTCGCTCCGTCCCGAACCGACCAGCCCCGCAAGGCCGAGAACTTCGCCTTTACGCAGGTCGAAGCTGACATCCTCAATAATGTTTTTTCCGTAGGCATAGGGATGAGCAACCTTGGCCCCCTCTACCCTCAACACCCCGCCTCCAATCCGCTTGGGAGGCCGTTCATAAACCGTATCTATACGTCTTCCTACAATATCCTCAATAATCTTAGCGGCGTTGAAATCATCGCGTTCGTATTCCGAAACCATCTGCCCGTCCCGCAGAATTACGCAGCGATCGCAGAGATTTAAAATTTCGTCCAGCTTGTGGGAAATGTAAAAACAGGAAATTCCCCGCTCTTTAAGGCCCCGGAGAATTTCCACCAGCAGTGCCGTTTCGCGCTCTGTAAGACAGCTTGTCGGCTCATCAAGGATCAGTATGTTCGGATTTTTTACCAGAGCGCGGGCAATACATACGAGTTGCTGCATACTCGCGTTAAGGTAACGAACATTTATGGTAACATCGAGGTTCGTAACGGCCAGCTTCGCCATTTCGTCCCTGGCCAACACTTTCGCCCTGTTCCAATCGTTCATCCCAAGGGCGTTTTTCGGCATGTGTCCGATAAAAATGTTCTCGGCGACGCTTAAATCCAGCATCAGGTTCTTTTCCTGGTATATCATGCCGATACCGGCCTTTTCAGCGGCGGCGTTGTCCCGGAATACAAGCGGCGTTCCGTTCCGGTCAAGGATTTCCCCGCTGTACGAACCGTGGGGATAACTGCCGCTGAGTATTTTCATCAGGGTACTTTTACCCGCACCGTTTTCGCCGAGGATGGCAAGTATCTCCCGGGGACGCAGATCAAAACTTACATCGGAAAGCGCCACGGTTCCCGGAAATTTCTTGGTGATATGACGAATAGTCAAACAGGACTTTTCCATGATCAACTGGCTCCGATGCCGCTTCTCATCAGCGTTGTCCTCCGGTACTGATCGATGATGACGGCGACCAGAAGGATGATGCCGATAGCCATGTTCTGCCAGTACACGTTGATCCGCATAATGGTAAGGGAATTCCCCATTATTTGCATGAATATTGCACCCAGCGCCGAACCGACGATGGAACCCACACCCCCGAAGGCGCTGGTCCCGCCGATGACGGCGGCGGCGATAACGGTAAGTTCGTAGCCGGTCCCGGCATTGGGCTGGCCGGAAGCCAGCCGTGCCGTCATTAGCACACCGGTAAGCCCTGCGAGAGCGCCGGTGAGTATATACACCGAAAAGGCAATCCTGCGTACATTAACACCCGAAATACGCGCCGCCTCCTGGTTGCCCCCGACGGCGTAGACATTTCTTCCAAAGATGGTGTATTTCATCACAATAAAGGCAATGAAGGCGATAAGGGCCGCGATGATCACCACATTGGGAACGCTCCAGAACCAGTTCTTTTGTTCCAGATTCTGAAACGCCTGGGGGAGCGGATAAATCGGCACCCCTTTGGTAAGTCCCATACAGACGCCCCTGGCGACATACTGGGTTCCCAGGGTAACCATCAGCGAGGAAATACCCATTTTTACGATGATGAAGGCGTTTACCAGCCCCACAAAGGCGCCCGAAGCCACACCCGCCAGTATGGCGATTATAATCGGGAAGCCCGCTGCCAGGGCCATGGAACAGACAATACCGCCCAGGCCAAGGACCGAGCCGACAGAGAGATCCAAACCGCCGGCGATAAGAACCATGGTCATGCCGACAGTAGTGATAAGCGTAAAGCCCGAAGCACGCAAAACGTCAAAGATATTCGCCGGGGAAATAAACACCTGGTTCCGGGCGGTTACCACAATAATGAACAGAACGGTAAGGATAAGGACGCCGCTTTCCTGCATTATAAAAAACCGCTTTACCCGGTTCCTGACTTTTCCCACGGTTTTACTCCTTTCTATCTATACAAATGTTCCGGTACACAACGTTAGATGATTATACACGGGCAGATAAAAAAAAGCAAGAACTTTTTTCTAAAATAGTATAAAGTTATATATAGTTAACACTATTTAGGAGAAATAAGGGAAAATTTTGCTTGACATCCGGTTTATTTTGCTTTACCATGCATTATCATGAATATACTTATTACATAAAACGTCAAAAGTAAGAATGAAGCGGAATCCGCTTCGATTGATATGGAGTAAAGAAATGTCCAAAATTAAGGTTATAGCCATTGGCGCCGGCGACCGGGGTACCAACGCCTATGCCCCCTATTCGCTGCAAAACCCCGGTGAACTTGAGTTTGCCGCCGTGGTGGAACCCCGTCAAAGCCGAAGGGAAAATTTCGCCAAAATGTACGGGGTTCCGGCGGAAAACTGTTACGCCTCGGCGGATGAATTCTGGGCAAAGCCGGTTAAGGCCGATGCCGCCATCATCTGTACCTCCGACAAGGAGCATTACGAACCGGCAAAAGCCGCTCTGGAACGGGGCCATCATGTCCTGTTGGAAAAGCCCCTCTCCACCAACCCTGCCCGCTGTATCGCCCTGCGTGAAATCGCCGAAAAGAACAACCGGGTCCTTATGACCTGCTATGTACTCCGTTATACGGCGTTTTACCAGCGTATTTACGAGATGATAGAGTCCGGCAAAATAGGCCGCCTTATTTCCATTCAACAGCACGAAAATATCGGCCACGCACATTTTTCACACAGTTATGTCCGGGGTAACTGGCACAATACGGCCTCTTCCTGTCCGATGATCCTGTCAAAGTCCTGCCACGACCTGGACATCTTCTTCTGGTTTGCCGCAAGCCCCTGTAAGTCGGTTCAGTCCTTCGGGACTCTCAATTACTTCAGAAAAGAAAATGCCCCTACAGGGGCGACGTCCCGCTGTACCGGCGGCTGCCCCGCCAGGGAAAGCTGTACCTACTACGCGCCGGCCCTATACGCTAGGGAAAACGCCGGTTTTTCATCATCAATAGTCGCCGATGGCGGGGATTGGACGGCCCGTATAGAAGCCTTCAAAACCGGACCATACGGCAAGTGCGTGTTTCTCAACGACAACGATGCCTGTGACAATCAGGTGGTAAACATCCTTTTTGAAAACGGCGTTACCGTCTCCTTCATCATCAACGGCCTTACCTACGAGTGTAACCGGAACATCCGCATCTATGGTACGGAAGGCGAAATCCGCGGCGACCTTTTGCGGAATACCCTGGATGTGTATCTCCTGAAAAGCGGAACCGTCGAGCATATCGAACTGCACAGCCGTATGGACCGTCACGGCGGCGGGGATTGGGGTATTGCCCATGACTTTGTTGAAGTGATTAACGGCCGGGGACAAAAGCTTACATCGGTGCAGAATTCCCTGGAAAGCCACATGATGGCCTTCGCCGCCGAGGAATCCCGCAAGACCGGGAAGGTCATTGAGTTGCAGGACTACATGGACCGTCTCAAGGCCGCAGGCGATTTAAGCTCCGAATGAACGGAATGGCTTGTTTAGTAGTGGCAAGCGGCTCGTTTGAGCCGTAAAAATAACCTGGAGGAGTGAATATTATGAAGAAAGGAATTCTGACACTGCTGTGCGTACTCATGATCGGTTTGCCTGTTTTTGCCAGAGGCAGCAGGCAAAAAACTCAGAGCGGCCCCGCCTATGGCTACATCACCCAGAGCCTTGAGTTCGACTGGTGCAAGTCTTCGGCCGACGCTTTTCAGTACGCTGCCCAACAAAAGGGCGTAAGGGCGATCGTTATGGATCCCCAGAACGACCTGGAAAAAGCGATGAGCCAGTTTGAGGATCTTGTCAACCAGGGCGTAGACGGTATTTCCATTTACACCCTGACGCCGGAGCTTGACAAGCAGATGGCGGACCGGGCGCGTGCGGCGGGTATCCCCGTGGTGTTCGAAAACAGCAAGCCTTCGCCCGACACCGACTACATTGCCTGTGTCGCCTGCGAATACGCGGACATCGGTTACGCCGCAATGAAGTACATCAGCGAAAAATACCCCGGCGCGAAAATTTTCTATTGCCAGGGGTCGCCGGGAATGGGTGTTCTGGAAGAGTACATGATCGGCGTAGAGAAGGGCCTTAAGGATTTCAAAAATATCAGCATTGTTGAGCAGCAGCCCACCGACTGGGGCGCCGAACAGGCCCTTAACGTTACGCAGAATGTCATCCAGTCGGGCAAACAGTTCGATGTGGTGTTCGCCAACAACGAGCAGATGGCTACCGGTGTACTTGTCGCGCTGAAAGATGCGGGTCTTGCGGGTAAAGTCAAAGTCATCGCCACCGGCGGCAGCCCCCAGGGTCTTGAGGCGATCCAAAAAGGAGAGCTTGATGCAACGATGAGCGCCCCGGTTTGTATTCAGGGTGTTACCACGTTCAAGAACCTGTGGATGGCGGTAAATGGCCGAAAGCCTGAAAAATTCACCCCGCTGCCGATCCTCCCGATTGACAAATCAAACCTCGGCGACGCTATCCTCTGGACCAGCTACGACAAGGCGTTTGATTATATCGGCGGAATAAACTAGATTGTTGAAAAAATTGTAAAGCTTCAGTTTTGCAATTTTAACTGCTTAAAAACGCATGTTTTGCAGGCCGTAGGCCGAGAAACTGCAAGAGCTTCTGCAAAACCGGCCGGGCTTTGCAGAAGCTCAATCTTCAGGATGCCGGCGACAGGAAGCATGAACAACGATAAAGAAACGGCAATTGAACTGTCCGGCATCTCGAAGGCTTTTAACGGCAATCCCGCGTTAAGCGATGTTTCTCTTACTTTGCGCAGGGGAAACATCCACTGTATTGTCGGTGAAAACGGAGCCGGCAAATCAACGCTGATAAAAATCCTCACCGGCGCGTATATTCCCGACAGCGGTACTGTTTCTTTTAACGGTAAAGGCCGTTCGCGCCTTTCCCCGCGTGAGGCTGCCGAAGCCGGTATCGTCGCCGTGTACCAGGAAAATGTTTTAGCGTCCCAGCTCAGCGTAGCCTGTAATATTTTCGCCGGGCGTGAACCTGTCAATAAATGGGGGCTGGTATCGTACCGCCTATTGAAGGAAAATACCGAAGCGCTGGCGGCAAAGTACGGTATACATATCCCGGTTGATGCGGCGGTTTCCTCATTAACACCTGCTCAAAAACAGTTTGTAAAAATCCTCAAATCGGTTTCAATCAATCCCCGGGTTCTTATTCTTGATGAACCTACGGCGATGTTAAACCTGGAAGATAACGAAAAGGTGCTTGAGCTTACCCGTATATTTAGCGGGGAAGGCGCCTGTGTTATTTATATTTCCCATCAGCTTGGCGAGGTTCTTGCGATTGCCGATGAGGTTACGGTACTTCGTGACGGCAGAATCATTTCAACACGAAGCAATGAAAAAAAGAATATCACTCCGCAGGAGCTTACCCAGGATATGGTAGGCCGGCCAATGGAACTCCTCTATGAACGAAAGCGGTCCGGCGCGGACTTTATGCCGTCTGACAGCGGGGAGCCTCTTTTCAGGGTGGAAAATCTTCGTATCGGCGGTTTCTCCGCGGAAAACAGCTTTACTGCGGATAGGGGCAAGATCACGGGCATCACCGGTATGGTTGGTTCGGGCCGAACGGAACTGCTGGAAGGTATTTTTGGTTACCGGAAAAAAACCGGCGGCAGCCTGTACTTTAAGGGCGAGAGAATAAAAATTGTCCGGCCCGCCGATGCAATAAAAAAATCCATCGGTTTCATTACCGAAGACCGCCAGTTTTCAGGACTTGCACTGCCGTTAAGCATCGCGCAGAATATAACCTGTACGGCACTCAACCTGTTCTCCGGGTTTACCGTATTCCCCCGGCAGGAACAGGCAATCACACAAAAAGCCGCCGCGGATACCCGAGTCAAGTGTGTAACCGTTAAACAGCCGGTTCAGGAGCTTTCGGGCGGCAACCAGCAAAAGGTTATTCTAAGCCGTTGGCTGCTTAAGAGTTTCGATTTAATTCTGCTTGACGAGCCGACCAAGGGCGTTGACATCAACGCAAAATTTGAAATCTACGGCCTTCTTGAAGAAATGGTATCCCAAGGGAAATCTATTATAATGGTTTCTTCCGATATGTCCGAGGTTATTTCGATCTGTGACCGTGTTTTAATTATGCGTAACGGCAAGATCACAAACGAACTGTGCCGGGACAGTAACGATGAAAACCTGCGGATAACAGAAACGAATATTATTAACTGCGCTTTGGGCGTATAGAGGATAAGAGAATGTTTAAAGTACATACGCAAAAACTCGTGCTACTGGGCATAATCGTTTTAATTTGCGCCATAGCCGGAATTATCAACCCAAACTTTTTCGCGGTGCGCAATTTTCTGGCAATTCTGCAGCAGATCGCCGTTCTGGGCATTATCGCCCTGGCCATGCTCAGCCTTATGATTTCGGGAGACCTTGATCTTTCCCTGGGCGCGCTTATCGGTCTCTGCGGCGTTATCCTGTGCAAGTTCGCCATGGCCGGTTTCCCTATCTATCCCGGCGTTGTTATCATCATGCTCATTGCGGTTTTTTGCGGTTTTCTTAACGGGCTTATCGTTACCAAATCGAAGAGCGAGCCGCTTATCATCACCCTGGGCATGAGCTTTTTTTACAACGGCCTTGCGCTGGTAATTTCAGACGGCGGTTTTCTCTCTCTGAAAGGAAACCTTGCCTGGCTTGGAAGCGGCAAAATACTGTGGATTCCCGTTTCAGTTGTTGTTCTTGCCGCATTGATGATCTTAACACACTTCATGTTGAAATACACGAAATTCGGGCGCGCGCTCCATATTATCGGGGCAAACCGGGAACTTGCCTATTTAAGCGGCATCGCTGTTGACCGTAACAAAATACTCAACTATACTCTGGGAGGCTTTATCACCGGCATAGCCGCGCTGGTACTGGTTGCGCGGCTGGGCAATCTGCTTGCCGGTTCAGGGAACGGCTATGAATTCCGCTCCCTCTCCGCTGCTATTATCGGCGGTGTTACCTTTGAAGGCGCAAAGGGCGATGTGATAGGCGTATTTCTTGGCGTAATTCTTTTGGGGATTGTATCAAATGCGATGAATGTTCTGGGCGTTTCATCGTTCTATCAGACCGCCGTCTTGGGCATCATCATTGTCGGCGCCGTTACCGTAAGCAACCTCAATAAAAAGAAGCGTAGCAGTATATGAAACAAAGTGGATTTAGTTTACACAAAGTAAAAGAACAGAACCGGCTTTCGTTCCTGCGGATTATCCGCGATTACGGTCCGGTAACGCGCAGCCAGGCGGGTCAGATGCTGGGTTTGAGCAGTACTACCTGTATGGAATTGAGCCGGAATCTCGCCACCCGCGGCCTTATCCGCGAAACGGGCCAGGGTGATTCTTCCGGCGGCAGGCGTCCAACGCTGCTTGAAATAAACTGGGAATACAGTTTTGTGCTGGGAATGATACTTTCCCAGGAGGGCGTTTCCTGCGGAGTGTATGACCTCAAATTAAACCGGAAAAGTATCGTAGTCCACAGGGCGGCGCTAACCGACAAATACATCATTCACCGAATTACGGAATGTGCGCGTGAGGCGATGGAGAAAAGCGGCCTTGCCGAAAAAAACATTGCCTGCATGACCATCGGCGCCGGCGGCATTGTTGACGCAGCGAAGGCAAATGTGATCGGTACAACCCATTTCCATACCCGGAAAATAATCCATATACATGAAGAACTCGATAAAATTTTTTCCTTTCCCCTGTATCTCGAAAATTACGGAAATCTCCTGGCCCTTGCGGAGAAAAAACTGTTTTATCCCCAGCAGCATTCCCTTGCGTTTATCCAGGTTGATACCGGCATCGGCGGCGGAATCATTTACAACAATGAGATTGTCCGGGGCGCCAACGGTTTGGCCGCTGAAATCGGCCACATGACCATTGAACGAAACGGCCCTCTTTGTTTTTGCGGCAACCGGGGCTGCGTTGAAGTTCTGGGGAGTATTCCGGCACTGCTTCAAAAAGCCGCCATTGGACTTCTGACCCAGCCCGGAAGCCTTATCAAACAGTACGCCGGTGAAAACCCTGTAAGCATTGAGGCGATAGCCGAAGCGTTCCACGCCCAGGACAGGCTTGCCGAGCAGCTTTTTGAGGAAGAAGCGGATATACTGTCCCACACGGTTCTAAACATCATCGTAAACCACGATCCGGAAGTAATTGTAATCGGCGGCGATATAACTTTATTTGGCGAATCATTGCTTGAACATATCCATGAATTCCTGGCAAACACGATATTCAACAGCGAGACGAGGATTATTTCGTTCAGTCAGCTTGCCGAAGATCCGCGTGTTTGCGGTGCGGGTCTGTACGCGGCGGAATCTTTTTTTTCCGAAGCGATGCCGTGGCGAAGACAATATACAGGCGGCGGCAGGAGATAACCAACATGAGTGAATCACTGATACACAAAGACCGGAATCTGCTCAAGGCAATTTATTTTGAAAGACCCGATTACATTCCCATGACCTTCCATATAAATGACGCCTGCTATGCCGCGTATCCGGAGGATGCACTGTTCGATCTTATGGAGGAACATACATTTCTTTTCCCCGGTTTTACAAGGCCGGGAAACGATTTTGTTCCCGATTTTCTTCCCAATGCCCGGGCCGGAAAACCCTACACCGACAGCTTTGGTTGTGTTTGGATAACCCTTACCGACGGCATTACGGGGGCGGTTAAGAATCATCCCCTTGAAGACTGGGAAGCCTTTAAAACCTATAAAATGCCCAACCCGCAGAAGTGCAACGGCATGACCGAAGTTGACTGGGAAATGGAAAAACAAAAGGCGCGCGGGGAAAAGGAAGCGGGCCGGGTGGTGGTTGGCGGCCTGCGCCACGGACACACTTTTTTACAGCTCTGCGACATCCGTGGTTACGAAAATCTTATCTACGATATGGCCGAGGAAGATCCCAATCTTGTTAAGCTCATTGAACAGCTTGAGGAATTCAATCTTGCAATCGTCAATCACTATATCGACATGGACTGCGATATTATCACCTATGCCGAAGACCTTGGTATGCAGCATGGCCCGATGATTTCGCCTGATCTGTTCAAACGTTTTATTAAACCGTCATACGAAAGGCTGATGAAACCCGCCAGGGATCGCAACGTTGTCATTCACATGCATTCCGACGGCGATATACGGCTGCTGGTTGACGACCTTATTTCAGGCGGCGTAAATGCAATCAACCTTCAAGACATGGTAAATGGCATCGACTGGATAGCGGAAAAATTCGCCGGCAGAGTCTGTGTCGATCTTGACATTGACCGCGCCCGGATAACCGCCCAGGGCACCCCCGCCGAAATTGATAAATTGATTTACGAAGAAGTAACCAAAATCGGCCGGAAAGAGGGGGGTCTTACCATGATTTACGGTCTCTATCCCAATGTGCCCCTTGAAAACGTCAAGGCCCTCATGGACGCCATGGAAAAATACGCCTTCCATTTTTCATGATTATTCTGTATGATTTTTTATACACCTCTTGAAAAATGACTTCCTCTTTCTTCACACAGCTGCTATAATGATCCAATGAAAAAAAGAATGTTACCACACGTAAAAACCGGAACGGCGATGAAACGAAGTTTCATAGTGACGGCGGGGATCCTCTCCGTAATCTTCTTCGCATGCTCAAAAGAAGAAGAATACTCGGCGGAAGAATTTGAGGCTCTGGGCTCCCGGGGGATAAACGAAATTCTGGAAAAGACGGTTAGCAAGCCCTGGCGGGGAGAAGAGTTCGTTCCCGGCGCAGTGAAGGGAACCTGGAATTCGGTGGTACAGGCCGACCCGAAGAGTTTCAATCTGCTGGTTGCCGAAACGGATTCTCCCACCGCGGCCGTAACGGCCGCCATGACCGACTACTTTATCGATTACGACACCGTAAAACGGGAATGGAAGGCCCGTGCAGCGTTCTTTGAAGTGATTGTCGATGAGGAAAACGATACGCTCAAGGTTATCTATACTCTCCGGGACAATCTCTACTGGAGCTACTATAATTCAAGCCAAAAGATCCCGGTTACAAGCGATGATGTGATTTTCTGGTACAATGAAATTTCAGGCGACCCGGAGTGTCAGAGCAGCGCTTACTATCAGCAGTTCCTTACCATGAGCGACGGCAGCGAAGCTCATGTCGATATCGAGAGGATCAGCGACAAGAAATTCTCTTTCAATTTTCCGCGTATTGTAGCGGAACCTTTGCTTGCCACGAATATGAGCTTTGGCCCGGCCCACATCTACAAGAAAGCCAAGGATGAAGGCGGCGTACAGGCGGTTCGTGATCTTTACAGTGTTGCCTCCGATCCGAAAACAATTCCCTCCATGGGCGAGTGGTTTCTTGCCGAATACATTCCCGGTCAGCGCATGGTGTACAAACGGAATCCCGATTACTGGGATCTTGATAAGGCCGGGACTTCGGTTCCCTATGTCGAAGAGAATATCGTTCAGATAATTCCCGATGAAAATACGCAAAAGCTTATCTTCATGGAAGGGAGAACCGAAACCTATTCCCTCAGGCCCGAAGATCTTGACGAAATGGCCGGCAGGCAGGAAGCCGGTTCTTATACGGTTTTTAATGCCGAAGGAAGTCTGGGCGCCTCATACTGGACTTTCAACCAGCATCCCGTTCATTCAGGCAGTCCCAAATACAACTGGTTTACAAAAAAAGAATTCCGTCAGGCAATGAGCTGTCTTCTCAACCGGGAGCGTATCATAAACCAGGTGTACCGGGGTCTTGCGGAACCAAAGCTTGATTTTTTCCCGGAACCGAATCCCTTCTACAATCCCGAAATAAAACTCAAGTATCTCTATGATCAGAAAAAGGCCCTTGCGCTTCTTGAGTCCGCAGGTTTCAGGCGGGATTCAAACGGCATTTTGCGGGACGATGAGGGTAACGCGGTTGAGTTTGATCTTAGCATACGTTCCGAAAGTACGATCATGTCCGATATTGCTTCTATTATAATGAATGAACTTGACGGTCAGGGGATCAAGGTAAATATCCGGGTACTGGATTTCCAGAAACTGGTTGAACAGCTCTTCAGCACTTTTGAATGGGACTCCATGCTGATGGGGCTCTCCGGTTCAAACATCTTTCCGTCCCAGGGCAGCAATGTCTGGCCTTCTTCGGGGAATCTGCACATGTGGTATCCTAATCAGGCGCAGCCCGCTACTGCCTGGGAAGCGCGGATTGATTATCTTTACAACGAAGGTTCCTATACCATCGACAGAGAAAAAGCCCGCACAATATGGAACGAGTATCAGGAGATCATTCTGGAGGAGATGCCGGTTATTTCCCTTCTCCGTTCAAGAGGGTTCTGGGCCTTGCGGAACCGCTGGGACTTTAGCAATGTGTATTTCGACAATATCAACGGCGCAGAGACGAGCCATATCTTTTTGAAATGAAAAACCCGGTGAAGACAGCAGCCTTAATCTTCTCTCCGTTTCACCAATTCAAACGCAGGGCGCCTCTTGCGGCCTATGTCGCCGGGCGTTTCTGCATCATGCTGGCGATGCTTTTCCTCCTGGGCTTTGCGGTCTTCGGCCTCATGGAACTGGCTCCGGGCGACATTGTGGATCAAATCATGATGCAGCAACTCTTCAATGAAAGTCAGGGAAGAGCCGGGGTAAACCGGGAAGCGATGAACATGGATCAGCTTGCCGCCCAGCGTGCATACCTGGGTCTGGACAGGCCTTTCTATATTCAATACTTCAAATGGCTTGAGCGTCTTGTCATTCATCACGATCTTGGAGTAAGCCTCATCAGCCGTGCGCCTGTTTCTTTCCTGATTGCAAGCCGGCTTCCCAATTCGCTGCTTCTCAATATTATTTCGCTGGTGCTCATTACGGTCTTTTCTTTTTTACTGGGAGTTTATTTTTCCACCAAAGCCGGAACCAGGGCCGATCTTGCGGTAACGTTTTTCGCGCTTGTGCTTCATGCGTTTCCCGGTATTCTCCTCTTGATCCTGCTCCAGCTTTTTGCAAGTCTTACCGGGCTGTTCCCGGTTACCGCATATCCCGATTTTCCTTTTTCCGAAGCGCCGGGACGTTTTGTGTTTTCCTATGCACACCACATCTTTCTTCCTCTGCTTGCCGCGTTCCTGGGAGGAATCGGCGGAACCCTGAGGATGATCCGGGCTACCATGCTTGATCAGTTGGGACAGCCCTACATTACAAGCCTGCGGAGCCGGGGTATTGCCGAATGGCGGATCTACTTTAATCATGCGTTCCGCAATACTCTGAATCCCTACATCACCGGAAGCGCAAATCTTCTTGCGGGTTTGTTTTCAGGTTCGCTGATTCTCGAAATAATCTTTGCGTATCCGGGAATCGGAAGGCTCATGTATGAAGCGGTGCTGCAGGAAGACATCAACCTCGTACTTACCAATATCATGTTCATTTCATTTCTCGTTCTGGTGGGAATGGTTCTTGCGGACATTCTGCTTGCGCTCGTTGATCCGCGGATCAGATACGGGAAAGAATGATGAAAAGGTTTTTTGTCTATTTGAGAACACGGCCGCTTGGAATGATTTCACTTGCGGCGCTGTTGCTGCTTTATCTCTTCATGTTCTTTGCCGAGTTTTTTGCGCCCTATGCTCCGGCTTCTTCCTTTGCCGACAAAACATACCATCCGCCGAATCTGCGATTCTATCAGGGACGGTTTCAGGCACAGGAATGGCGTGTGAGCAATTCGGTGTCGTGGAAGTATGCGCGGATACGGGCAAATTACGAAAAGGTTCATCTTTTTGGAAAGGGTGAACCTTACAAACTGCTGGGGCTTATTCCTATGGAGCGGCATTTCTTCAGCACGGATAAGGGTGCATATCCTGTTTTCCTTATGGGGGCGGATAACCTGGGACGGGATGTTTTTTCCAGAATCATTTATGGTTCGCGGATCTCGCTGACGATCGGTTTTGTGGCAACCGCAATCTCTCTTGTTTTCGCGGTTCTCTTCGGCGGGCTTGCAGGTTACTTCGGCGGATTTGCCGACTGGTCGATCATGCGGGTCTGCGAATTCTTCATGCTGATCCCCGGCCTCTATCTCATTCTCTTTCTCCGTTCGCTTTTATCCAGTAATATGGATTCAGGCCAAGCCTATATGATGATCACGGTTATTCTGTCACTGGTCGGCTGGCCCGGTTCCGCGAGAACTTTCCGGGGTATGGTACACGCCATCAAACGGGAAGAGTTTGTCATGAATTCACAGCTTGAAATGATTCCTTCAATGGTGATCATAAGCAGGGACATTATTCCGCAGATTGCGAGTCTATTGATTGTAAGTGTCGCACTTTCCATTCCCGGTTTCATCATGACCGAGACAACCCTTTCCTACCTGGGGCTGGGCATTACCGATCCCGCGGTAAGCTGGGGTTCAATGATCAAACGGGACATTTCTACTTTGAACAATCTGCGGAATTACCCATGGCTTTTGAATCCTGTCTGGTTTCTTCTGGGAGTAACTCTTGCCTTCAACTTCCTTGGCGACTGTCTCCGGGATTTTTTTGATCCTTACCACACACGCAGCTTTGGATTGCGGTTCTGGATTCCTGATTTTATTAAAAGCAAAAAAAGCGGAAACTTGAGTTCTGAAAATGATCTCCCCGAACTTTCTCCGTCCGGAGGGGAAGCTCAGTCTGCATCTTCGGCGGAGGGTTCCGGATCGCCTGTATTGCTGGAAGTAAGGGATCTTGCCGTAAGTTTCAGCATACTGCGGGGCAGATCTTCCGCTGCGGTACATGCCGTGCGCGGGCTTTCATTCATGTTGAAGCGGGGAGAGATTCTGGGCATCGTAGGTGAATCCGGTTCCGGGAAGAGTGTAAGTACCCAGGCCATACCCGGCCTCCTGCCTGCAAATGCGGAAATCTCAGGATCAATCTGTTTTGAAAATTTTCCTCTGCTTGGAAAGGATATTGAAACCCTGAGGCAATACAGGGGAAAGAAAATCGGTGTGATCTACCAGGAGCCGGGGCGCTCCTACGATCCTCTGCAGAATATAGGGAATGTGTTTCTGGAAACGTTCAGGAACAGGGAGCCTGCAATTGAAAGAGAAGCCGCTTTGGAAAAAGCCGCTGCCCTGCTTGAGGAAGCCGGGCTCAACAACGGCAGGGAGAGACTGGGCAATTTTCCGCATCAGTTTTCCGGCGGACAGCTTCAGCGTATCGGCATTGCATTGTCCCTTGCGCAGGGCTGCGAACTCTTAATCGCCGACGAGCCTACCACCGCTCTGGATGTAAC
Organism: Treponema sp.; assembly: GCA_031268245.1. GTDB lineage: Bacteria > Spirochaetota > Spirochaetia > Treponematales > Breznakiellaceae > JAIRNJ01. The sequence goes on from JAIRXN010000162.1 coordinate 15,976, forward strand.
CATACAGAAACAGATCGTCACCCTGCTCAAAACGCTGCGGGAAGAACGAGGCATCTCCATCATCTTTATCAGCCATGACATAGATCTTGTTGCGGAAATTTCAGACCGCATCATGGTGATGTACGGCGGTCTTGAGATGGAAGCGGGGAGTGCGGAAGAGATACGTTCTTCGCCGCGGCATCCCTATACCCGTTCTCTCCTTGCGGCCTCTCCGTATTTCGGGAGCCACTATTCAAAGGAGCGCCTGAAAACAATCCCCGGCAAGGTAGCGGATCCGGCAAAACCGGAACCGGGCTGTCCCTTTGCACCCCGCTGCGCCGAAGCCCGGCCTGAATGCGGCAGGGGGATACCTCAATTGCAGAAGGGCGGCTCCCGCGAAATCCGCTGCATTGGTATGGGGCTTTGATATGCCGGAAGCAAAAAATCAACCGGACCTAAAACAAAGTTTCCTGCCGGTACTTACCGTTTCCGGCTTGCAGAAACGCTTCAATCTTGAAGCCGGTTTCTTTGCCCGCTTTGGAACTTTTGTCTACGCGGTCAATGATATCTCCTTTACAATACACGAAAATGAAAGTTACGGCCTTGTCGGTGAATCGGGCTGCGGCAAAACAAGCACGGCGCGGCTTCTGGTACGTATGTACGAAGCGGATGCAGGCAGCATCATGTACCGGGACAGTACCGACGTGCTGCGTCTGGAAGGCAGGGAACTCCGCTCTTACCGGGGAAAGATAAAGTATGTGTTCCAGGATCCCGCCCGTTCCCTGAATCCCAGGAAAAACATCTACGAGATACTCACCGCGGGAAGCCGCTGGTCGCTTTCATGGCCGGGAAAAAGAGAAGCCCGGGAGGAAGCCGCCGCCATGCTGGAAGAGGTTGGACTTTCAAAAGATGATCTTGAGAGAAGGCCTTCGGAATTTTCAGGCGGACAGAGGCAGAGGATTTCCATAGCCCGGGGACTCATGATGAAGCCGGAACTCTTGATATGCGACGAAGTTGTTTCCGCGCTTGATGTTTCGATACAGGGCCAGATACTCAACCTGCTCCTTGATATACGCCAAAAACATTTACTCTCCTTCTTATTCATCGCCCATGATCTCAGGGCGGCCTGCTACTTCTGCGACCGCATCGGCGTCATGTACAGGGGAGAGCTTATGGAAGAAGCGGAAGCGAAAGACCTGTACAAATCCGCCCTGCATCCCTATACAAGGATGCTCTTCTCCTCGGTTACCGGCAATGAAGTTTCGCAAAACCTTCCTGACAGACGCGCTCATGATGCGGTACTATATTCATCTGCGGCAGGAGCAGGCTGCGCCTTTGCGTCCCGCTGTCCCATTGCGGAAGAAAAATGCTTCCGTGAACATCCGGGAATAAAAGAAGTTGAAAACGGGCACCGTATCCGATGTTTAATGATCTGATCGCTGCATGGTTCAAAGAAACATACGGCAGCCCTACCGCCGTGCAGGCCGAGGCATGGCCGCTCATTGAAGAGGGAGAAAACGTACTTGCGCTGGCTCCTACCGGCAGCGGTAAAACTCTCACCGCATTCCTGGGCGTCCTCTCCCGCTTCTGTAACGGAGATTACGATCCTGAGGAACTGACGGTCCTCTATGTGTCTCCGCTCAAGGCATTGAATGAAGACATCAAACGGAATCTTCTTGAACCTCTGGAGGCTCTCCGCAGACGCTTTGCGGATATGGGCATTGAGTTTCCTCCCATACGGGTAGAAACAAGATCCGGAGACACTCCGCAATCCGAACGCCGCCGCTTTATAAAAAGCCCCTCTTCCATTCTGGCTCTTACCCCGGAGAGTCTTGCAATTCTTCTGAACAGCGGCAAGGGGAGAATGATCCTATCCACCGTAAAGCTTGTCATCATTGACGAGATTCATGCGGTTCTGGGCAGCAAACGGGGAAGTTTTCTTTCATGCCAGATAGACCGGCTCTCCCTCCTGGCAGGCAACTTTCAGCGCATCAGTCTTTCCGCTACGGTAAGACCTCCCCAAGCCGCCGCGGAATTTTCAGGCAGCGGCAAATACAGGGTGCGCATCGTCTCTCCTCCTGCGGATAAAAAAACAGACTTCCGGGTAGAGTTTCCCGAAACAGGTTTCAATATCAATATGAAGGGTGAAGAGAAATATGACAACCGTTACAGGGCCGCGGCGGATTACATCCTTGAGCGTCTCGATCTTCAGAAACAAATCTTTAAGCAGGATGAAGGACAGGGCCGCCATTCGGTTCTGGTATTTACCGATTCGCGAAGACAGGCGGAACGTCTCTGCCTCTTTATAAACCGGGAAGCGGAAAGTTTTTTTGAAGAGAAAAATTTACCGGTAAAACAGATTGCCTATACCCACCATGGATCGCTTTCAAAAGAGATCCGCCATGCCGTGGAACAAAGTTTTGCCGCCGGAGAGATCTCCTGCGTTGTTGCCACCGCATCCCTGGAACTGGGAATTGATATTGGTACCGTGGAAGAAGTGATCCTTGCAGGCACTCCCCGCTCGGTCTCTTCGTGCATGCAGAGGATAGGGCGCTCGGGACACGGGGTGGGCAGGGTAAGCCGCGGCAGGCTTATCCCTTTACATACAATGGATCTGCTCAATGCCGCCGCGCTTGAAAGAGCCTTTAAGGAAATAAATTATATTAAAGAAATAAATATTGAAGAAACCTACCCTCTAAAGAATCCTCTGGATGTACTGTCCCAGCTCATACTGTCTCTCTGCACGGAACAGGACAGAAATGTTGATGAACTCTTTGAAAGCATAAGAAATTTTTATGTTTTTAACACGCTTAAGCGCAGCAACTATGACAGGGTGATCAAAATGCTCTCCGGCGGATACAGGATCCGGGATTTCAAGGCGAGACTTTACTTCGACAAAAAAAGCGGAGAGTTACGGGCAGCGCCCGGCACGCTCCAGCTCCTCTACCAGTCCGGAGGAGTCATTACCGGCCGCGGGCTTTATTCCCTGCGTCTGGCGGGAGGAGAAGAGGGAAAGCCGGGAACAAAAATCGGCGAACTGGATGAGGAATTTGTCTGGGAAAGGAGGCTCGGCGACAGCTTCGATTTTGGCGGAAGATCCTGGCGCATAAACTCAATTTCAAGCGAAGCGGTTGAGGTACTGCCCTGCGAAAAAGTTTCGGGCTTTACTCCCTTCTGGCGGGCCGATGCCATGTTCAGTTCTTCCCTCATTACAAAATACAAACTGCAGCTTCTCGATCATCTTGCCGCAGGAAATACCCTGCCCGAAGAACCCTACGGAAAACTCTCTCTGCTGCTCGCGGAACAGAGAAATATCCAGGGAGGTCTCGTCGGAAGCGATTCAATTGCGGTTGAGATTATTGACAATCCCCTGGAACGCAAGGATGCGTTGAGGGCCGTCATTCACAGTTTCAGAGGCGGAAGAATTAACTATCCCCTGTCGCTTGCCCTGGCGGAGGATCTGGAAGAAAAACTTAAAATGCGGTGTGAAAGCTTCTGCGACGATAACGGCATACTGCTTCTCATCCCCCGGCAGGAAAATAGTCCGGCAGGAATAGAAACTCTTGTCCGCGACAGTATCATGTCAATGGATCATCTTGAACAGGACTTAATGCGGGGGGAACGGCTTTTTAGAAAGAGGCTTGAGTCTTCAGGTCTTTTCGGCGCCGCATTCCGGGAGGCCGCGGAACGGAGTCTCGTTCTGCCGCGTTCCGGTTTCGGAAGGCGTACTCCGCTCTGGGTTATGAGGCAGCGTTCAAAACGTCTTTTTGATGAAGCCTGTGGTATCGAAGATTTCCCCCTTACTGCCGAAGCATGGCGGACTTGTCTGCAGGACAACTTTGACATGGAAGGCTTCAGGGATCTTATTACCTCGCTTTGCAGCGGAAACACCGGCGTTTTCTTTTTCACCTCCGAAAGGCCCAGCCCCTTTGCCCGTTCTCTTGCCTGGCAGGAAACCGCTACACTTATCTATGAGTATGACGACAGGCCGGAACTGCACGGAAATGTAAAGGGACTTTCATCTTCCCTTTCGGACAGGGTAATTGATGAGGCTCTGGGAGACGCTTCCCTGAGGCCCATACTTCCTGAAACTGTAGTCAAAGATTTTGTCTCCCGTCTCCGCAGGGAAAGGGAAGGGTGGACGCCTGAAGACGAAACGTCCCTCGCGGAATGGATCAAGGAAAGGGTTATCATTCCCTGTGATGAATGGGAAAAACTCCGCAGTTTTCTTCCCCGGCAATTAAAGGAAACTCTGGATAAAGATCCCTCACTGGGAGGAAAGATTGGAAAGGTAAAACGAAATGAAGCAGCCCTTCCCTGTATGATCCACCGGGAACTGCGCGGCGAATGGGAAAACGATCCCCTGCCTCTTACGGCGGCGGTTCTGCGTTATGAGGGCCCTCTTTCTCTTTCAAGGATTGCATCCCTGTTCGGCATCGGTTCTGTCGAAGCGCTGGATACAATCGAGAGCCTTGCGGAAGAAGAGAAGGTCTTTGTTATGAATGTTTCGGTAAAATCAGGGAACGCCATAGAGGAGGATCTTGTCTGCGACAGGGAGAATCTCGAACTTCTCCTGAGGCTTTCCCGAAAGAAAAACAGGGCGCAGGTCAGGGAAAGTCCTCCTTCCGTACTGGCTCCCCTGTTCGCCATGCGGCAGGGTATCCTGTCTCAGAATGGAAACGGCTCTGCGGTGGAAAGCCTCTATGGCTATGCCTCTCCGGTGCGGCTCTGGGAGACGGAGTTCCTTGAATGCAGATCAAATTACCGGCCCGGGATTCTTGAACAGGAGATCAGGGAAGGCCGCCTGATCTGGTACGGCGCGGGGAAAGAGAAGATTGCCTTCTGCGTTCCCGGAAACTTCGAGCTTTTCTTCGCATACAATTCCGCCCCGGTAACAGGCACAAAGATATTTGAAAACGCAGACGAGTTTTTTCAGAGGCCCCGTGATTTTTGGGAAATAAAAGACGCTTCCGGTTTGAGCCTTGATGAATGTGTTGAATTTATCTGGAAAGAAGTCTGGAACGGCAGGCTCAGTTCCGGTACATGGGAAGCTCTGCGGAAAGGTATCGAACAGGGCTTTCGGGCGGAAAGTTCAGAAGAGATCCCGGCTGTGTCGAAAGGTTTCACCAATCCGGCCTTCGGCCGCGTGGGAAGAGAGAGACGCATCCCCGCGGCGCTTCGCCGGCGATGGCAGAATGGGTCTCCCCTTCCGGGAACCTGGTTTTCGCTGGACACGGACAGCTTAGGAGAAGATTCCGATCCGGCCTACGAGGACCGGCTAAACCGGGAGAGGGTACGGGAGCTGTTGAAGCGTTATGGAATTATTGCGCGTCCGCTGCTTGAGTATGAATCTCCTCTTCTCTCCTGGAGTAATCTTCTCCCCGCAATCCGCCGCATGGAACTGGCAGGAGAAATAATCGCGGGACGTTTTGTGTCCGGCATTGAGTCCCTGCAGTTTGCCCTTCCTTCAATCATCAGGGATCTGGATGAGGCGCAAGACGCTTCATTCATGGACATCTATTGGATGAACGCCGCGGATCCTGCAAGCCCCGCGGGACTCAAAATAAATTTCGACGATCCTGATTACCGCGAAAACCTTCCGTCCCGGCTTCCGGGTTCAAGACTCTGTTTTCGCGGAAACAAAATTGCCGCTGTTTCCAAACGGAACGGGAAAGAACTTGAGATTTTTACCGGCCCCGATGATCCTGATATTATCAAAATTCTCGCCTTTATAAAGATACCGCACAGCCGCAGCATTCGCCCTGAAAAAAAGATCCTTATAGAAACCATCAACGGGCAAAGTGCGGCCTTGAGCCCATATAAGGCGGCCCTGAAATCAATGAACTTTTTACAGGACAGGGGAAAACTTATTCTCTGGTAAGGCTGTTTTTTTGGCGGATTTGTTCGATAACACCCTAAACCAGCCTGTGATAAGTCAAATACCGCCGGTAAAACCGGCGGCGTGTTTTTGTGAACCGCTCAAAGCGGTTTGTTTATGAGCCACCTAAAGGCGGCTGTTGCGGTTAGTTATCCTTGAACATTTCCAACTGATCCAGCCGTTTGTCCTCAGTCTCCTGTTCCCGGATATACTTCTTGATGCTTTCTTCATCCCGTCCCACTGTTGACACATAATATCCTTTTGCCCAGAAATTTTC
>JAIRXN010000068.1 GCA_031268245.1 Treponema sp.
TCCCGCCGGGAAGAAAGTATAGGGGATTTACAAAGTCGTTGAATATGTTTACCGATGAAAGTACCGTTACGGTTGCCGTTACCGGTAACAGCAGCGGAAACACGATCTGCACAAAAAGCCGTACCGGATTGCAGCCGTCCACATAGGCCGCTTCTTCAATTTCTCTGGGGATGGATGCGGTATAGCCGCGGTAGAGCATAACGGTAAAGGGAATTCCCAAAGCCACTTCCACCAGGATCATTCCGAAGAGGGAACGGTAGATGCCGATAAGATCCATTACCCAGATGGTAGGCAGTATCGCCGGGGGAAGCATAAGTCCTGTCAGTATGAGAAAGTTAATCCCTGTGGTAAATTTTCCACTTACCCGCTGCAATACAAAACCGGCAAGAGAACAGACAATTACCAGTATCACAATGGAAAGAGCGGTTATTACAATACTGTTGTAGAATGCCTTGACCAGCATATAGTTCTGGGTCTGGATCACTTCAATGTAGTTTTCAAAATGAAACGATGAAGGCCAGGCAAGATTCATAAGGCCCGCTTCCCGGCGATCCTTTATAGAATTCAAAAAAATAAAATAAAAAGGGACGATAAATATTATTACGCTAAAGAATACCGCAAAAATTTCGGCGATAAGATAATTTCCTTTTTTTCTGATCATATTTCTATACCTCCACTTCCCTGCTTACCAGGAAGCGGTAGAGAGGAAATACAATCAGGCCGATCATGAGAAACATGACAACGTTTCCCGCGGTAGAAAGACCATAGAATCCATAGGCATATTGCTTATAAATTATTGAGGCCAGAGTATCGGTAGCAAAGCCGGGGCCGCCCTTGGTCATGGTCCAGATAAGATCGAATGTCCGCACCCCGCCGATAAAGGCAAGAATGATAACCGTATTTATTGAAGACTGTACCAGCGGCAAAGTAATATGCCTGAAACGCTGAATGCCCGAAGCGCCGTCAATGGCCGCGGCTTCGTAGTAGGTATCAGATATGGCAAGGAGTCCCGCAATGTAGATAACAGTCGCCACCCCGACGCCTTTCCAGACATCGGTCATGATAACGGAAAGGAGGGCGAAGGAAGTATTACCCAGCCAGTCAGGGCCTTCAATGCCGATCTTTGCAAGCATGGTGTTGAAGAGTCCCTTTGTGGGATGCATGAGGGAATTAAAGGTAAGGCCCACCGCTATGGTACTGACAAGGTTTGGAAAAAAGATGATGGATCTGATGATATTCTTTGTTTTGATGGGAGAAGTCAGGAGAACCGCGGCGCCGAGACCCAGAACGGCCTTAAAGGCGCAGGTGAGGATAGAATAAACAAGAGTATTCTGAACACCGATACGCAGGGAATACTCGGAAAAGAAGGTAACAAAATTGTAGAATCCTACAAAACGGAATTCCGTAAGAGTCCAGATGGTCAAACTGAAAAAGAAGGAGATGATAGTGGGAATAATAAAAATTATTATATAAATGATTAATAGGGGGGCAAGAAACCAGAGGTTGTAAATTTTCTGCTTCATAAATACTCCGCGTGAAATTTTGTTTCGTAACCCGTCCGGTTTTTATGGAGATTGGGGCTGACCAAGCAAGCGTTGCGCTTTTTGGCGTCCCCAATCTCCACGATAATCCTACCAGCCGGGTAGGTTAAGCTGCGTGGCCTGCTTCTGCACATCCGCATCGTAAGCAGCGGCGGCAGCCCTTGGCTCGGTAATACCGGTACCTACTTCCACACAGATCTGTTCCAGATTCGGCCCCTTTACCGGAGATTCAAATTCCAGAGCAGGTTCGGTCTTTCCCGCGTCAAAGTATGTTTGCACTTCAAGCACCGCAGGATATGAATCGGCAGGAAGTTTGATTCCCTTAATCGAATAGGGCCCGTCAGGTTTTATCTTGGAACCGTAGATGTCTATCCCTTCCTGGGAAACATAGAATTCCAGAACTTTTTTGCAGATCTCAACATTGGGACTGTTCTTGTAAATATACCAGCCTCCGGATTCCCACACGGTGATTCCGTGGTTGTTTGGATCATCGCCGGGCTGGCCGAACATTCCGATATCGTTGATGTATTGGGGATAGTTTGCCTGAATGTTGGAGAAGGGACTCAGCATAGGCCAGTGGACGCCGGATCCGGTGGCAATCATTTCGAGTCCCACATCATAGGTGGTCGCGAGGAAATCCCTGTTAAGATACTTCCTGGATTCCCAGAGTTTTTCAAAACTGCGCAGAGCCGCGGGAGTATTGCTGATCTTGACCTTGTTGGCGGTATAATCTGCAGGATAGTTTGGATAAGCCGCCTTCACATTGTATTCATCCCCAAGGACGATAAGCTGGCTTGTCCAGGTATCCTTGTATGTACCGATGATGGCTACCTTTCCGGCAGCCTGAATTTTTTCACAGTTTGCCATAAGCTCTTGCCAGGTTTTAGGGACCTGAAGCCCCAGTTCCCTGTATACCCGCTTGTTGTAAACCCAGGCGCCTGAAACGGTGGAACTTACGGGAATTGCGTAAACCCGCCCCCTGGAAGAGGCTGCAGTTTTGAAGGAATCCGTAATCTTGCCCATCCAGGCTTCGTCGCTTAGATCCGCAATGTTCCGTTCAGGATTTATGGCCTGAAGCAGGGAACCGGTATTGTAGAGAAAGAGGTCGGACATATCCCCTGTGGCAAGCCTGGTTTTGATGATATTGTCCCCTTCGGTTCCGCCGGGCCGGATCTCTACCTGAAATTCCACACCGAATTTTTCGGCTGCAGCGTCCAGAACCGCCTGGGCGCCGGTGAAGTTGGTGTCCTTGTCTACCAGTACACTGATCACGGTTTTTCTACCGGCCTGCGTTCCTGAACCGGATGCCTGGGATCTTCCCCCGGCAAAACCTGATACAACAACCGCCAGCGCCAGCAGAAGGACAAAAAAGCTCTTTTTCATTATACTCCTCCTCGTAATAAAGTATTGTTTATGATCCAGCCGAATTCCGCTGCCGTAAATGAAATATACAACAGTACGGGATTGAAAATCCAACACTTATCGAGCCGGGACAATTTCTTTACAAAAAACCCAAAATGAGATTTATACTAAAAAGGTCTATGCATTTCAGGACACGGCTTGTCTTTACCTATTCTCTCCTTGTTTCGGCCCTTATTGCCATTCTGGCCTTTGCGTTTGAGATCTACAATTTGCGGCATCTGGAAACCCGATCCTTGCAGAACCTGGATATTCTCTGCAAAAACATGTCACATCAACTGGACGAGATTGTACGGCCCATGGTTTTCATAACTGAATTTCTGCTTTCCGACAGTAATACCCTTTCGGCAATTACGACTCTGACAAGGGTAGAGCGGAATGCAGCAAACTCTTCCTACATCAGGCAGGCGAAACAGAATCTCCGTGTTTCCCTGTCTACCTATTGTAATGGTTCAAATTTCTACCGGGTTTCTTTTTTCAGCGAGAAGGGGGATATACTCTCCAATAACCTGCAGGTTCCTACAACAGCCGACGGGGAAGCGGATCCCGGCATAGTACCCCTGATTCCCGATGCCGGCGAATACATGGGGAAGCCCGTCCTTGTTCCTGCATACATCGATCCGTGGAATAAACGCTACCCCGTGCAGGTTTTCGGTATTCTCCGTCTTATCATGGGGAACAATGCGGCAAGCTACATAGAAGTACAAAAGACGGCGGCGTCCCTGGAACAAATCTATAATCTCAACAATACCGGTTCTTTTCTTTTGGCAGTACTAAAGGGAAACGGAGATATTTTTTATTCACAGTTTGATGAAAAGGACAATGCGGCCTTGGGTGAACTGCGTGGAAGCCTTACACACAACGGAAGCATAAGCCGTTTCGGCGGCCGCCTGGCCGCTTCATGGTATTCACCCTATACCGATACCCATACGGTGGTAATCCAGAGCAGAACCGGTATGAGGGAAGCCGTTGGAGATACGACCAGGATGACCATTATCATGGCCCTCTGTATCTCCTTGGTATCGGTAGCGGTAATCACCCTGCTTTCCCGGCGGATAACAGTTCCCATCGGACAGCTCATTCAGCGTATCGAAAATACAAATCTTGACAATATCGAACATGATGTGCTCATGGATTTCCGGGATGATGAATTTGCCAGGCTCTGCCAAAGTTACAATGCCCTTCTCAAAAGACTTAACACCGCCCGTCTCAAGGAAGAACAGCTCGGCCTTCTCCATTTGCAGGCCGAATTTGACGCATTGCAGGCCCAGGTCAATCCCCATTTTCTCTATAATGTGTTGAATGTTATCTCTCACCGGGGAGTACAGAACGGTGATGAAGTCATCTGCGAAATCTGTGAAAAACTTGCTTCCATGCTGCGCTATTCCGCCGGAGTATCCAAACGGCTGGTGCCTGTTTCGGAAGATGTGGAATACTTGAAGAATTATCTCTATCTTCTAAAAACCAGATACCGGGACAAGCTGATATACAGCCTGGAAATTGAAGATGAAGTTCTGCGCCAGATGATTCCCAAAATTGTTTTGCAGCAGTTGGTAGAAAATTCCATAAGCCACGGCTTTACCGGAAATTCCGGTATAATGCGTATTGATGTCAAAGGTTATACGAAGGGCCGGTATTGGCATGTGGAGATAAGCGATAATGGCTGTGGTTTCAGGGAAGAAGAAAAGGCCAAACTGGAAAGCGGAATGGGAAAAATGGCCGGAGCGCTTAACGAAGGCAAACTCAATCTGGATATAGGAGGCATGGGCTTTCTCAATATCTATGCCCGCTTCCTTATTCTTTTTGGAAATGATGTAATCTTCCGCATTTCAGATACCGCTGACGGCGCAAAGGTTACCATTGGTTCGCTCATGCGGAAGGAGGAATAAATGTACCGGGTGATCCTTGTTGAAGATGAACCGGCTGCCGCGGAAAATGTATATGATATTATCCGGATCTATTGCCCCCAATTTGAATTGGTTGCAAGCGGCGAAAACGGCGAAGAGGGTTTGAACCTGGCGCGGACGCATCACCCGGATCTGCTGCTTACCGATATCAGAATGCCGGGCATGAATGGCCTTGAACTCATGATCCGCCTGCATGAGGAACTGCCCGATATTAAAACGATGATCCTTTCCGGCTATCAGGATTTTGAATACGCCAGAACTGCCCTGCAGCACGGCGCCATAGATTATTTATTAAAACCCATAAGCCCCGCCACCCTGAAGGAGACATTGAATCGGGCCATACCGGTACTTGAAAGCAGCCGGGAAAACAAGGCCATAAGCTTGATCCGGGAGCTCCTTAACAAGGGAACGTATGATCCTCCGGAGTGCAAAAAATATTTCCCGGCTCCTCTCTATACGGCAGGGATCTGCAGGAAGAACGGTTTACCAAAAAGATTTAGCGGTTTTAAGCCTCTTACTTTATCGGCATTCAGGATTTTAGGCGATACGGTGGACATGTATGGCCGGGATGAGATGGAGTGTCTCCACATTGAAGCAGCCGGTCTTCCGCCTTCAAAGGAACTTGTACAGAAAATTTCCTGGCTGAACCGGGACACCCCCGGATACAGTACCAGTATTTTTTACGAAAAGGCTTTTCCCTTGCAGGAACTTCCGGTAATCGCCGGTATCCTCTACGATACACTGAACAGGGAACTCTGTATCGGCAAACCAAAGATAATCTTTACTTCCACGGAAGAGCCCCGCAAGAGATCTAAATTCTTTTCTTCTAACAGAGACAACAGCCTTATATATTATCTTAAAGAAAAACGTTTTGACAAGGCGCGGGCAATTTTTCTGGAAACGATAGACGCCTGCGAAAAGGCTGAACTGCCGCAGTTTCTTGCGGAAGAGGAACTCCGCTTCATTCTGGAAGAGATCCGCATATCCCGGGAATATTCCGAAGAAAAACGGGTACAGAAAGAGCCGATAGAATTTTTACTGGACGATGCCTTCTGTTATGCTACGAATTATGAAGATCTTAAGGAAAGCCTTCTCTACATCCTGGACAAACTGCTTCCCGAAGAAGAACAGCCCATTAACAAGATAGACACTCCCGAATTCTTTTCCCTTATTGAGGGATACCTCAAAAGCCATCTGGCAAAAACCATTTCCCTGCAGCAGTTATGTATCCGCTTTGGTATTTCCCAAACCTACATGTCCCGGCTTTTCCGGAAGTACAAAGGCCAATCCTTTATCGACTATCTTACCTATATCCGCATTGAAAAGGCAAAAGAGATCCTCTCTGACGGTACAACTCTGATAAAAGATACAGCCGCCATGACAGGATTTACCGACCAGTTCTACTTTTCCAGAGTTTTCAAGTCCCTTACCGGACAGTCGCCTTCAGACTTCATCTCCGGTGCAGGAGGATTGCGCCGGTGGCCGGTATCCCCACCCTCCCGTCCCCGTCTTACAGATCCTTCTTCGTCACGCTGATGATCC
>JAIRXN010000171.1 GCA_031268245.1 Treponema sp.
GAGGAGCAAAAACCGTTAGGGCGGCGCTGATTAACTCACCGCTTCCTTAGGAACTGCGCAAGAATAAAATGTACAACATTTTATTCTAATTGCTTACGCAATAAGGAAATAACATGACCATTCGGACATGTTATTTCCGCGCAGTTCCTTAGGTTCAACTAAATTTTTTTTAATGATCTGCGTTTGCTGTCCGTCCCAACGGGTAGTTCTTTGGCGGTATCTTTCTTCGGAACCTCGTCCGTCTGCTGAACCAGCATTTCCGATATTTCCATGATCAATTCCTTGTGTCCTTCGGTAAGACGGTGGAATTTATACCATAACCTCGCTAATTTAATATTATCGGTCATATATCCTTACCTTTCTTATGACTATTTATTGACCATAATACATATAATAAATTGCCATGTCAATAGACTAAAGTTATAAACCTTGAAGAATGACCATTGCGATACTATGATTAGATTATGAGTGAGTTGATCCATCAGCGTATAAAGCAATTGAGGGAAATTTTGGAGTTATCGCAGAGAAATTTTTCCATGATTTTATCTCTTTCCCATAGTTATATCGCCGGTATAGAAACCGGTACGATCAAGGTCAACGGCCGTCTCATCAAGCTTATCGTGTCCGAATTCGGTGTAAATGAAGCATGGCTTACAACAGGGAAGGGAGAAATGTTCATGCAGAAGCCGGATGAAAAGTTTACTAAACTGGTAACTCTTTTCAAGATACTGTCCCCCATGAATCAAGATCTAATCTATCAAATAATTGAAGTACTGTTGAAATCCGAAACCCAAACAAAGTAGCGTTACTGTTCCAAAATTATGATCCTTTATGCCCTGCAGACATTGGACTTGTTCAACGACCCGGTTGGTTATTTCACAAGTCTTGCAGCATCTTCAGCGTTCAGTTGAACTATTCCCGGCTTTCCGGTATCATTTTTCCGGAGGCTTTCATGAACCCCAATGCTTTTGCCCACCGTAAATCGGCTCTTAAACTGCATCTTACAAAACCCGGCGGCGGCCCGCTGGCCAATCAGACGGTAAAAGTGGAGCAGAAACGGCACCGGTTTCTCTTCGGCGTTGGGGGTTTCGAAGCGGTTGCCCTGGCCGGCGAAACGGTTCCCGGCGGCACGGCGCTTTCTCCGCAGGAACGGGCTAAAATCGAAGAATGTCTGGACAGGATCTTCGAACTCTGTAACTATGCGACTCTTCCTTTTTATTGGGGCCGTTACGAGAGCGAAGAGGGCAAACCCATGGAAGAAGTAACCATCGCCGCCGCGCGGTACTATGCCGAAAGAGGTATCGTTACCAAGGGCCACCCGCTCTGCTGGCACACGGTCTGCGCTCCCTGGCTCATGAAGTACAGCAATGCCGAGATTCTCCGCAGGCAGCTTGCCCGTATTGACCGGGATGTAAGCGCTTTCAAAGGGCTTATCGACACGTGGGATGTTATCAATGAAGTGGTAATCATGCCGATCTTCGACAAGTACGATAACGCCATGACCCGCGTCTGCAGAGACCTGGGCCGGGTAAGGATGATAAAAGAGGTCTTTACCGCGGCGCGGAAGGCCAATCCCCAGGCCGTGCTGGCGCTCAACGACTTTGAAACCTCTTCAAGCTATGAAATTCTCGTGGATGGCTGCCTAAACGCAGGGATTCCCATCGATGTAATAGGCATACAGTCCCATCAGCATCAGGGTTACTGGGGGAAGGAAAAGCTCCTGGCAGTCCTTGACCGCTACTCTTACTTCGGCAAGCCCATTCACTTTACCGAAAACACGATCATCTCAGGCGACATCATGCCTGCGCATATCGTAGATCTCAACGACTGGCAGGTGGAATCCTGGCCCTCCACGCCGGAGGGCGAAGAAAGGCAGGCCAGGGAGATAACGGAGATGTACGAAATTCTCTTTGCCCACCCCGCGGTGGAGGCGATAAGTACCTGGGACAGTACCGACGGCCGCTGGCTTCACGCTCCTTCGGGGCTTCTCCGTGCCGATAACAGCATCAAGCCGGCCTATACATCCCTCATGAACAAGATAAAAGGCGAATGGTGGACAAAGGGAGAATTTTCCACCGATGCGGAGGGAGATCTTGAGATCTACGGCTTCCGGGGGGACTACGAGATCTCCTGCCGGGACATCAGGGCTTCCTTCGGTCTCGATGGGCAGCATCTTGAATTGCAACTGGGACTTTCCTGAAAAGCGGTATTTTCCGATATATAAATAAAGCCTGTTTTGACAAGCTTAAAGAGAGGTATGCCATGAACGAAATTCCTTCCAGCCCCATGCCGAAAAAAGGGTTCGGAAAAAACCTTCCCTGGCTCTGGATTGTCCCTACCGTGATCATAGCCCTTGCCTGTGCCGCGGCTCCTGTGGCGCTGGCTCAGGGCAGGGAAGCGGATACTAGTGTGCAGAATACCCAGCAGTCAAACCGCCGTTATATGCAGATCATTCAGAATGTTTTCGACTTCATACAGAGGCACTATGTAGAAGAGATTGATCCCAAACAGATCTATGAAGGGGCCATGAACGGCATGTTCAACGCTCTGGGGGATCCCTATTCAGTATACATGCCCGAATCGGAGATGAACGATCTCAACGACACCACCCAGGGGAGTTTTGGCGGGGTGGGGCTTTATATTTCCAAAAGCAACATCCCCAATCCGGACGGCAGGCCGAACTATCTGGAGGTAGCCTCTCCCATGGAGGACACTCCCGGCTGGAAGGCAGGGATCAATCCGGGGGATTATATCATCGAAATTGAAGGGGAAAGTACCGCGGAGATGACTCTGGATCAGGCGGTGGCCAAACTCCGGGGGCCCGCGGGTACCGAGGTAAAGATCCTTATCCGCCGGGGCGAAAAACTGGAATTCCCGGCCGCCCTTACCAGGGCGGTTATCGAGGTGCCCACCACCAAACACGCCATGATCGGCAGCGATATCGGGTATCTGCGGCTTATCACCTTTACGCCCAATACGGTGGAACGGGCCAGAGAGGCGATCAACGAATTTGCCTCAAGGGGCTACAGGAGCCTCATTCTGGATCTGCGGAATAACTACGGCGGGCTTTTAACCAGCGCCGTGAATATTTGCGACCTTTTCCTGGACGGCGGAGTGGTGGTAAGCACGAAAAGCCGGATTCCCCAGGAAAATTCGGTTTTCAATGCCCGCGGATCAACCCTCGTGCCGGCCGGTATTCCGGTTATTGTCCTTATAAACAGGGGTTCGGCCAGCGCCAGCGAGATTGTCGCCGGAGCGCTCAAGGACAGGGGAAGGGCATACCTTGTGGGTGAAAAATCCTACGGCAAAGGCTCCGTTCAGCAGGTCTATCCCCTGGACAAGTCCGGTTTCAAGATCACCACTTCCCGTTACTATACTCCCAGCGATGTAAACATCGACAAGATCGGCATCCCCCCGGACAGGGAAGTTAAAACCCCCGAATTTACCGATTCCGATGCCGATGCCCTGGGTAAACTCATTCAGGATCGCAGAATTCCCGCCTATATCGAGAAGAATCCCGGAGCCGGGACTGCCGATATTACTGCCTTTGCACGGGAACTCAGCGCCGAATACAAGCTGGATGTCTCCCTCCTGCGGAATCTTATCCGGAATGAGCAGAATAGAACCAATATCGCCCCGGTCTTTGACCTTGAATACGATCTCCAACTGGAAGAAGCGGTAAAGATCATCCGGAACGGCGACTTTGGCAATCTGATAAAGACTACAAAGACCCTCAAGACCCTGCAGGAAGAAGCCGCCGGAGAGGGAGAAGCGCTGGCATCCTGAATTCGGTCAATGAAGCGTTTCTTACTGCCCTCCCTGCCTGACAGGGATGGGCGGATCAGTTTAAGTGGGAACGATTATCATTACCTTGTGCGGGTAAGACGTCTTGGCGCGGGGGGATTCTTTGATGCGTTCCTGCCCGGCGGCGGGACATGCCGGGTGCGGATAGTGAGTACCGATGGGGGGATTCTCAGAGGCGAATGTACCGGAGCGGAAGAAAATAGAGTTGTCCGGGAACTTGTTTCTGAGCCCTCCCCTTTCCCTTCAATCATACTCCTCCAGGCCCTGCCCAAAAGTTCAAAGATGGATCGTATCGTGCGTGAGGCTGCGGAAAGCGGTGTCTCGGAACTGCTGCCCTTTGTTTCGGAATTTTCAGTCCCAAGACTGAAGGGTAATGACGGAAATACCAAACTGAATCGCTGGAAGCGGATCATCCGGGAAGCCCGGCAGCAGAGCGGTTCCCCTGTCGAAACCCTCATCAGGGCGCCGGCGGACTTTGAGGAGATTCTGGCCTGGTGGGAAGAGTTTAAAAAATTGAGAACCCGGGCCAGGGGGATTCTCTTTCATCAAGTCCCTCTTGCTCCTCAATCGAACCCGAAGGGCGAAGATGTGCATGGTTCCCCTCTTGCTAAGGGGAGCCTCCACGGCTATCTTAAAGACAGACCCGATCCGGTTATTCTTGCCATAGGCCCCGAAGGGGGATTTTCCGGGGGCGAAGCGGAGGCTTTTATGGCGGCGGGTTTCAGGCCCCTCAGCATAGGAAATTCGGTTTTGAGAGTTGAAACTGCGGCACTTTACGGAATAGCTGCGACAGCAATCATACTATTGGAGTGCGATTCGTGGACATTGAACGGGCAAGCCTCTTAAAGGTTCCCATAGATATTTTTCCCCCGGAGCAGTTGGCTGAACGGATCTATGAACTGCTGGCCGAAGGTAAAGCGCAAAACATCGTCCTTTTGAGCCTCTGGGATCTTCTCCGCGCCCGGCGGAATAACGATTACAGAAGTTATGTACTCAGGGCCGCCCTGGTTATCCCCATTTCCCGAAGCCTCCAGAGCGGTATCCGGTTCCTCACCGGCAAAACCGCGGTGCGCTACATGCCCTTCGAATTTGTGATCAGCCTTTTGACCGCGCTTGAGGAACGGGAATTCACCCTCTATCTTATCGGGGGCAGGGCCCAAACCCTCAGAAAAACCGAAAACAACATCCGTCAGACCTTTCCCCGCCTGCGTATCGTGGGCCGCTACCAGGGCGGCTTCAAACGGCAGGATGAGCCTTCCATCGTGGAAGCAATCCGCAAGGCATCTCCCTCGCTGCTCCTTGTGGGTAAAGGAGTCCGGGGGGAAGAGCAGTGGATCGCCAAATATACAGGCAAACTCAACCAGGGCATCCGGCTCTGGTGCAGCGACCTCTACGATGTTTTTGCCGAACGCAGACACCGCCCCTCCCGGCAGACCTTTGAACGGGGCTGGGAATGGATGACCTACTGCTTCCGCAATCCCCTGCTGTACTTCCGAATCTTTCCCTACATATACTACAAGATCCTGTTGCTCATCTATAAAATTTTCCGAAAGGAATGAAAATTGGCAATGCGTATACCGCGCATGCTTGCTTGCGGAAACCTTGAAGTATGGGGTATCATTAGCTTTAGGAGAGAAAATGAAGCGTTTGCCGTCATACTTTGTTCTTGTTTTTTTTGCTTTTCTCCCCTTTTTGTCCTGTATCCGCAATGATTTTGAAATTCATGGGGGATACTACACAGTTCAGGCTGATGATTTTGACGAGTTCGGCTGGAAAGAGTATGTCAGCCTCTATATCAGCCACGGCAGGATCCTTTCGGCAGAGTACAACGCGATAAATTCTTCCGGTTTCATCAAATCCTGGGATATGAACTATATGAGGATAATGAATGCCCAAAGCGGCACCTATCCCAATGCCTATACCCGCATCTATACAGGGCGGCTTCTGGAGACCCAGGATCCGGAAAAAGTAGATGCGATTTCCGGGGCAACCAATTCCTGGCATACCTTCAGGCAGTTGTGCGCAGCGGCCATTGAGCAATCCCGGCTTGGTAATCCGGGGATAAGCTTTTTTTCGGTGAGCGGAATTGGGCACTAGGGTGAAATGTATAAAAAGCCGCAGTCTCACTCTGGTGATCCTCTCCGTATCGGCCGCCGCTTTTTTTATCTTTACAGTCGCCCTCCAGGGGATCATGTTTATTTTCATGGGTTTCCTTACCGATTTCCTTCTTCTGGAAACCCTGCAGCCCATGGCAAAGGCATCTTCCCTGAGCGTTCAGGGGAGCCTCCACATGCTGGCAGACCGGATCTTCCTTATCCGGGACAACAACCCCTTTGCCGATCCGGACTTTTCCCGGGAGAATAAACAGAGGGCTCTTGATTTTGCCGTTTCGGGGATAGAGTTTGTGTGGCTCGGCCTCTATTCTTCCAACGGAGATCTTGATACCGGCGCGGGCGATTGCCCTGCGGACATCAGGGATTTTGATATTTATCGTCTCATCAATGAATCCGGAAATCTGACTATCGAGGATATTGAAGAGGGCATATCGGGAGATTTGGAGATTATTGTCGGAGCGCCTGTCATGGAGGGACGTTCCATCGGCTCCTATCTTGTGGGAAGCTACCGCCACCACATACTCAACGACATTCTTTCTGCGATTAATATTTCCTCCCAGAGTACGGCGTTCATCATTGACGAAAAAGGGTACTACAAGGCTCACAGGGATCTTGAGAAGGTCAGGACCGGCGAAAGTATTTTTTCCGACGGGATCTGGGGCAAGGATGCTGAAGGATTTCTTTCCAGGATAAAGACAGGAAGCACGGGAACGATAATGTTTTCAGGTTTGGGAGGCGGGTATTTTCTAAGCTATGCTCCGGTTCGGGGAACCGCCTGGTCATTGGTGATTGAAGTTCCCAGAAGCGATTTTTTTTACTATACCCGCTACGCTTTGATTGCAGGAAGTCTCATCGCTTTCCTCCTTGCATGTTTTTTTACGTTTGTTTTTGCAGTTTTTATTACGAAAGTTTTAACCAATCCCCTCAAGCTGATTACCGGCAGCGCGCACCGGCTCTCCGTGGGGCTTTTTACACAGAGTCTGCCTCCCCAGCTTCTGGAAAGGGAAGATGAAATCGGGCAGTTGGGAGCCGCCTTTATGTCCATGTCCGAATCGGTCAGGTCGGTAATCATCGACATTGATCATCTGACTCACGTCGCCATGACAGGAAGACTGAAGGCCCGGAGCAGTCTTGCCGGCCTGCAGGGGGATTACCAGCAGATCATGTCGGGAGTCAACATAACACTGGATGTGATCTGTTCCCAGATCGATGCGGTTCCCGAGGCTCTTGCCCTCTTTAACGAAAACCGGGAGATGCTCTATTGGAACCGGGCAATGGATGAATTTCTTTTGACTCACGGTCTTCTCCCCTCAGATCCGCGGGTTCTGGAACGGCTTGCCGGCGGCGGTAAAAACATTTCCGGAGATACCCTGGACGGGGAAGCGGCGCCCCTCTTCGATCCTTCAAATCCCAATCCGTCTCCTTTCAGCGCCGATATTGCCCTTCTGGGAGATAACGGCGCCGATAACTATATATTAACAATGCAGCGTTCCGGTCAGGATGTCCTGCGCAGTGATTCTATCTGCGTGATACTTCTTCTGCAGAATGTTACCATGCTCACCAGGGCGAAAATTGACGCAGAAGCGGCAAGCCAGGCCAAGAGCGACTTCCTTTCCAGAATGAGTCACGAGATACGCACTCCGATGAATGCGATCAATGGCATGATCGCTATTGCCAAAGCCGCAACGGATCTCGGCAAGATCCGTAATTGTCTTTCGCAGATAGAAGCGTCTTCCGTCCATCTTTTGGGGGTGATCAACGATATTCTGGACTTCAATAAAATTGAATCCGGAAAACTCAGTCTTGACGTGCAGGATTTCTCCCTCAGACAGGATTTGGAATTTGTTCATGCCATGATGCAGAGCCGTTCAGTTGAAAAGGGAATAACTCTGCGTTTCAATATAGAAAACATAGAACATGACGGGCTTTCTACAGATTCCCTGCGGCTCAATCAGGTACTTATAAATCTCCTCTCCAATGCGATTAAATTTTCTCCAAAAGAAAGTGAAGTGATCGTTACGGTGAAGGAAACCGGGAGAGCGGGAGGGGAGAGTATCTACCGTTTTGATGTAAGCGATCAGGGCATCGGTATCAGCGGGGAACAGGAGGCAAGGCTTTTCAGGCCGTTTGAACAGGCCGACGGAGGCATTACCCGCAATTACGGCGGAACGGGTCTCGGTCTTGTGATAAGCAAGAATCTTGCCGAGATGATGGGCGGAGAGATAAGCCTCAAAAGCAGGATTGGGGAGGGGAGTACCTTTAGTTTTACCATCCGCTGTCCTGCGGAAAAAAAATTTACCGACAGAAGTACTGAAGTAGCCAGCCTTGATTCCGAAGTACCGGCTCGTGATTTTTCGGGCAAGAGATGCCTCCTGGTGGATGACATTGATATTAACCGTGAGATAATCATAGAACTTCTGTCGAAAACGAAGATCGAAATTGAAGTTGCTTCCAACGGCCGGGAAGCGGTTGACAAGTTTACTGTGTCTCCTGAAGGCTGGTATGACATCGTCCTGATGGATATGCAGATGCCTGTGCTGGATGGCTGCAGCGCTACCCGTGAGATCCGTTCCGCGGGGCGCAGGGATTCTGTTCTTCCCATTATTGCCATGACCGCCAATGTGATGGAGGATGATGTGAAGCGGGCAAAAGATTCAGGCATGAATGCTCATCTTGCAAAGCCAATTGAAATTTCCGCCATGTATGCCCTGATGAACCGGTTCCTTTTTCCTGCCGGGGCATGAGTGAGGCATTGTAATGGATAAAGCTTTATTGATGGGGAATGAAGCCATTGCCCTGGGGGCTCTGAGAGCCGGACTGCGCCTGGCTTCGGGTTATCCGGGGACTCCCTCCACAGAAATTCTTGAGACTCTGGCTAAGGAACTGAAGAGAGGCCATGCTCCGGATCTCTATGTTGAGTGGTCGGTGAACGAGAAGACGGCCCTGGAACTTGCCGCGGGCGCCGCATGGTCAGGCGTCAGGGCCATGGTAACCATGAAGCAGGTAGGGCTCAATGTCGCCTCCGATCCCCTGATGAGTCTCAACTATCTGGGAGTGGAGGGGGGCCTTGTCGTGGTGGTCGCGGACGATCCGGGGCCCATCTCAAGCCAGACCGAACAGGATACCAGGCATTTCGGCCGCTATGCCAAGATTGCCGTGTTTGACCCTTCTTCGCCTGAGGAAGCCTATGCCATGACAGGCAGGGCGTTTGAGATTTCCGAAAAATATCACCGGCCGGTGATACTCCGCCCCACTACCAGGGTTTGCCACAGTTATGCTGCCGTAGAACTGCTGCCGCCGGTGGAGAAGTTCCGCAACGCCGGGGGTTTTCAGAAGGCCGATAACCGTTTTGTCATTTTTCCCAGCCTTGCCTACAGGAATCACGTGCAGATTGAAAAAGATCTTGCCGCAATGGCCGGTGACTTTTCTTCTTTTGGATTTGAATGTAACAGGATTAACGGCGCGCTTTCACGCAGGGGAATAGCCTCAGGCGGTATAAGCTGGGCCTATACCATGGAGGCTCTGGAAGGGCTTGAAGCGGCTGCGCTTGAAACTTCGGAACACGTATTCTCAACCGGGGGACAAGGGGACGAGGGTTCCCTCCTTGAAACGAAGTTTCATGCGGACAGGGCGGCTTCGGATGTCAGGTGTTGTAAGGTGACGGCATTCCCCGTTCCCGAAAAAACGATTCTCGATTTTCTTAAAGGTCTTGACGAAGTGCTGGTTATCGAAGAACTTGACCCGGTAATAGAAACAGAACTCCTGTGCATCTGTGCGGCCAACAGTCTTTCCGTGAAGATTAAGGGCAAGCTCAACGGACACATGCCCAACGCCGGAGAATACAGTGTTGCGCTGGTAACAGAAAAACTGCGGCTTTTCCTCGGTCTCCATTCTCTGGCCGGGCAGCCTGCGGACACAAGGCTTCAAACCCCGCTTCCGGCCCGTCCTCCTGTCCTCTGCGCCGGTTGCCCTCACCGGGCTTCCTTCTTTGCGGTAAAGGAGGCGGTACGGAAGTACAATGCGGGCCGGGCCGTCAAACGCAACGCGGTATACAGCGGGGATATCGGCTGCTATACCCTTGGGAACGCCCTTCCTCTTGATATGGTGGACACATGCCTCTGTATGGGAGCCGGGATAAGCAATGCCCAGGGTATCGGCAGGGCGGAGATCCTGCTGGGTCATGAGGCTCCCCTGAATTTTGCCTTTATCGGAGATTCTACCTTCTTCCATACCGGTATACCCGGAATTATCAATGCGGTGTACAGCAGGGCCAATATAATCATTGCCGTACTTGACAACAGTACCACTGCCATGACAGGAGGCCAGCCGCATCCGGGCATGGGGCTTTCTATATCGGGTTCTCCGGTGGAAAAAATCAACATCGTCAGGGTGCTGGAATCCCTTGGCATAACAGAGATTGTACGGGTTAATCCCTTTGATTGGGAAGAAGCGGGGAACGCCGCCGCCTCGGTGCTTGAAAAAGACGGAGTACGGGTTATAGTCTTTGAGGCTCCCTGCATAATGGTAAGTCTTCCCGGCAAGCCTTTGAGCATAGACACAGAAAAATGCAGCCGCTGTAAACTCTGCATCAACAAACTGGGCTGTCCTGCAATTTCATGCGATCGATCCTCGGTCTCCATTGTTTCCATTGATCGATCCCTCTGTACCGGCTGCGGCCTCTGTAAAAGTGTCTGCCCTTTGTCGGCAATCGGGGCTGCGTCATGAAGCTTAACTGCCTTATTACCGGGGTGGGAGGACAAGGAACGGTGCTGCTCTCGCATCTCATTGGAGACGCCGCACTGGAGAGGGGTCTCAATGTCCGCTGCTCGGAAACCATCGGCATGGCCCAGCGGGGAGGCAGCGTGGTAAGCCACATCCGCATGTCGGACGGCTTTATCCATTCGCCCCTTATCCCCCCTGCCGCCGCCGATATTATCATTGCCTTTGAGCCCGCAGAGGCGGCGCGGACTCTGCCCTTCCTCTCTCCCGGGGGGAGACTCCTCTCTTTCTCGCGCCCCCTCCAGCCGGCAGGAGCGTCCCTTGCCGGACATTACGATGCGGCGGCCCTTATCGCCGGTATCAGGGAAGCGACGGGCCCGCGTTTTACCCTTGTTGACGCAGAAAAACTGCCGGCCCTTAGTTCTCCCAAAACGCTGAACCTTGTCCTTCTGGGGGCGGCCCTCAGGCTGAATATATTTCCCTTCGGCAAGGAAGACATTATTGCCGTTTTGAAGAAACGCCTTCCCGAAAAATTTTGGGATATGAATATCAAAGCCTTGAGCCTGTTATAAACTCATGTTACGCAACCCAGGAAATTTAACCACGAAGAACCCACTTGAGCGGGGGAGGGCACTGACGAACACAGACAAAAGCCTGAATTTTGTTCGTGCAGTTCGTGAGGTATTCGTGGTTATCTTTATTCTCTTACTTGACCACGCTCCGCATCTTGTCGCCGTGGGCCCCGACAACCTCCCGTTTGAGGGGATTTATCGTCAAATCCATCCCTTCAAGGGGTATCGCGCCCAAAAGGACATCTTCTTCGCCGGGGAGGATCACCGCTTCACAAGAGGTTCTGCGGTTTTTCCAATAAATCGTTACCGGTTCCGTTACCTGGCTGGGGACCGTTCCCCCTCCGGCAACGGTGGTCTCACCGGTTTCCACCACCACTCTAAGTCCCAGCTTTTCGCGGGTCGCCTCGTTGATGACCAATGTCCATGCGCCCGTATCCACCACGGCGTTGACCGTAAGCCGCCTGACTTCGGTCTCCGGGATGATCCCATCCCGCGCTTTAACCGCATCCCCGGCGTTGACCAGGGTAATTTCCGTTCGTACTTCGCCCATATCAAGCTCCCTACTTCCAGTATACCGCAAACAGGGGGAAAAAATGAAGGAATTTAACCGCCTCACGAACAAATCCGGTAAACCCGTTCGTGCTGGTTCGTAAGGTTCGCGGTAAATTTCTTCAGTAAAAGTAAAATTGCCTGCCGGAAGTTTTCCCCTCTTGCATAAACCTTAATTCCCGGTTATTGTTCCTATACATAGAAACATAGGTTTGGAGAGTTATCAAGAGGCTTCGCTTCCTGTTCGGTTTAATAGTGCGGTCATGGCCGCGCAAAATAGGAGTTATCATGGAAATGAATGCGGAGATGCTGGGAAGCATAAAAAAATCGATAAGGGCTGCCATGAAAGGCGGCTTTTATGCAACTCACTTCAAGGGTATACACGCGGAAGACATAAAGAGCAGGGAGGACTTTGAAAAACTCCCCTTTACCGGGAAGGAGGATCTCCGGGCGGCCTACCCGCTGGGGCTCTGCGCGGTGGACGAAAGGGAAATTGTCCGCATACATTCATCTTCCGGCACCACGGGGACGCCGGTGATCATCCCCTACACCCAAAAGGATGTGCGGGATTGGGCCGTGATGTTCGCCCGCTGCTACGAGATGGCGGGCGTTACCGCATCGGACAGGGTTCACATTACCCCCGGTTACGGGCTTTGGACAGCGGGCATCGGCTTTCAGCTTGGAGCGGAACTTCTGGGCGCCATGGCGATTCCCATGGGGCCGGGAAACACCGACAAGCAGATCAAGATGATGGAAGACCTCAAATCCACGGTGCTCTGCGCCACTTCATCTTATGCCTTGCTTCTGGCGGAGGAGATCAGAAAGCGGGGGATCAAAGACAGGATACACTTAAAAAAAAGCCTCATCGGTTCGGAGCGCTGGGGAGAGAAGATGCGCAGGCGGATAGCCGGTGAATTGGGGGTGGAACTATACGACATATACGGCCTTACGGAGATATACGGCCCCGGCATCGGCATTAATTGCCAGAAGCAGAGCGGCATGCATATATGGACCGATTACCTCTACTACGAAATAATACATCCCCAAACCGGCAAACAGGCAGAGCCCGGTGAAATCGGCGAGATTGTGATCACCACCCTGCAGAAGGAGGGGGCGCCGCTGATCCGCTACAGGACACACGATCTTACGCGGGAGATCGGCGGTTCCTGCCCCTGCGGCAGCCCCTTCCCCAGGATTGATACGATCATCGGCCGCAGCGACGACATGATCAAGGTAAAGGGCGCCATGATCTTCCCCGGCCGTATTGATGAATTACTCTCTTCAATTGCCGATGTAAGCAGCGAATACCAGATCCAGATCGATCATCTCAACGGCAGGGATATTGTGCAGCTCTACTTTGAAACGCCCCTTGAGGACGGCCGGGAGCGCAAGAATCTGGAAAAGATAGTGGAAGCGGCCTTCAAGGAAAAGATAGGACTCACCCCCCACCCCATAGCGGTAAGCATGGGCGAACTTCCCCGGAGCGAAAAGAAGTCCAC
>JAIRXN010000233.1 GCA_031268245.1 Treponema sp.
GCGCGGAATTTTTCTATGATCTTCTGAGGATTAACCCCCAGGCTGCGCATGGAATTGTACAAGCCCTTTTTTACAATGTCTTTTTCCTTCAATTTGGGACAGCAGCTATAAGGAATATAAGAGGTTTCCACCACATAGGCGGTATCGTCTACTATACGCAGCCTGAACACTTTAAATATTTTTTCATCCTGTGCGATTCCAAGAGATTCGGCAATAGCGAAGCCGGCTTTTTCTACGGTGAATGAGAGCATTTTAACATGTTCTTTTTCCCCTTTTTGCAGCAACGCTTCGCTAAAAGAATAAAATTTTGAAAGCTTTTGTTCAAAATTGATACTTGCCACAAAAGTCCCTTTGCCCTGAAAACGAACCAGATATCCGCCATGAACGAGTTCTTCGATGGCTTTCCGTACCGTTATGCGGCTTAAATTGTACATCCGGCAGAGTTCAGTTTCGGGAGGTATTTTTTGTCCGCTTTTCCATTCATTGTTTTGAATTTTTTTTAAAAGCTCTTCCTGGAGCTGGTAATAAAGAGTGACCGGTTTTGATCGATCGAATACAGACGCCGTTTCATTTTTACTTGCCATTGGAAATCTCCGAATTAAAGGATCGATTTACCGGCGCAGCCGCAGATCCGCATCTTTTCGATAACTTTGGCACGGACGGCATTCCGGGCGGCGGCGCCGTATTTTTTGGGATCCAGGACACCGGGATCGCCTGCAAGATACTTCTTTACCGCCCCGGTGTAGGCGATCCGCAGTTCCGTGGCAAAGTTTACCTTGGCTATGCCCCGTGAAATACAGTCCATGACGACTTCATCCGTCAGGCCCGAAGCTCCGTGGAGTACCATGGGTACGGTAACAGTTTCTTTCAGTACGCTGATCAGGTCCGCTTTTAATACAGGAGTTTCCTTATAGACACCGTGGGCGGTACCTACCCCTACGGCAAGGGAATTGACTCCGGTCTTTTGAACGAATTCGACCGCCTCTTCAGGGTCGGTGTAACCGGCGCCGCCTTCCAGATCATCCTCTTTTCCGCCGACTTTTCCTAATTCCCCTTCCACGCTTACACTGTTGGGTTCGCATATTTTTACTACCGATTCGGTAAGGGCAATATTTTCTCCCAATGACAGTTTGGAACCGTCTATCATGATGGATGTATACCCGGTTCGCAGAGCCTGGGCTGCAAGGGAAAAAGTATCACCGTGATCCAGATGAATGGAGACCTCCGCGGGCGATTTTTTTGCCCTGGCTAGTGCCATGGCGAAGTAAAGATCCAAGCTGCCGTACTTCAGGGTTCCGGGAGTAGTCTGAATAATAACCGGCGCCTTGAGTTCTTCGGCGGCTTCTATGATGGCCTGGATCATCTCCATATTCTCGGCATTGAAGGCGCCTACGGCCCAGCCGCCTTCCCGCGCTCTCTTTAGCATAGATTCTGTATGTATCAAAGGCATAATTACTCCTTAGACCTTGTCCTGAAACCCGGTTGCTTCTCTCTTGTTCTCTGAAGAAAACCCTGCGGCTGCAGAATAAAGAGCAAGGGTTTCCTGAATATGGGCAATGACGAGGTTCCATGGTTTTGCCGGAATGTATCCTTCGCTCACAGCGTCAACGAGATTAGGCATAAACTGACTAATGAGACTATAAGGTATTCCGGTTCGGGAAAGATTGGCAAAAAGCTTATCCACCGAAGCGGAGAGTTCTCTTTTGCTCCAGTAATACCGGCTCCGATCGCTCAAGCCGTATTTTCTACTGAAGCGTTTCTCTTCTTCGTTCCCGCGGCAGTACTTTTCCCAATAGTTGGGCCGGGAGCTAAGCATTAGCTCTTCCATGACCCGTTCCAATGCGGAACAATCTTCTTCCCGGTGAATAAGTTCTTTTTCAATCCGGGCAAGGGAGAAGAGAGCTTCCCTGTAACGGAAGGTGAGAGCGGGACCGACTTTTAATATACAAAAGTGATCTTCCACCATTTCCCGAAGCCCTGAGGCTCTCTGGTAATCTGTGGAATGGACTTCAAAAACAAGATGAGTATCATCCAGTGAAGCGCTTAATTCACGGGCCTTAAAACGATCATAATAAAAAATCTGATGATCGGAAAATTCAAGCCCCGGCTGAGCCACAATACCGATGACCCGGTTCCAGGCATCTTCAAGATTCGCATCACAAAATGCCTTTTGATGCACCGCAATGGTTTCAAGCAGGCTGCTTCGGGAACTTGGCCGGGGAGCGGCCCCCTCCTCTTTGGCGCCGCCGGGGACAGGCACTTCGGTACCAATGATATACAGGGGTTTTTCTTTCTGTCCCTCCGCTGTTTTCTCGCAGACCTTACAGAGTTCCACTGCCCGTTCAGCCACTATCCTGTCCGGCAGGGGGAGCTTCCGGTCTCCGGAATCATCGGCGCAGAACATGCTCGTATCCAGATGGATTTTTTTATAACCCGCTTCAACATAGGCTTTTACGAGGCTTCGCCCTTTCTCCATGGCACTCCGGGAACTCTCCAGCTGCCACACATTCGGCCCCAGGTGATCCCCGCCAAAGATTATCCTGCCCGGCGGAAAATCCAGGGCAAAGGCAATAGATTTTACAAAGGCTATAAACTGCGCAGGGTTTAATCCGGTATAACCGCCGAATTGATCCACCTGGTTTGAAGTAGACTCAATCAGCATAAAACTGTTATCTTTCTTTGCCTGCAGAATCGCAGCTTCAATAACCGTTTTATGGGCACTGCAAACAGAATAGATGCCCACAGGCTTGTGTTGTTTATTATCGAGGAGCCTTTTTTTAAGTTCTTCTGTTGTATTCAGCATCCTATAAACCGCAGTACGTTTTTGGAGTAATACTTATCCCTCTGTGCCTGAGTTACCTTGACAAGATCCAAAGCTTCCTTATCCATGGCCAGAATCTTTTTGGTATAAGCGGAACTGTAGTTATTATTACAATCCGTCCCAAAAATTACATTATCCTCTATGTCGTAGCCAATTGTATAAATCTTGCCCAAAACTTCATTCCGGTATATTTTGGGCGTCCCCGGCGTCGTGTCGATGAACATTTCCGCGCTGGCGCTTCCCTCTTCAAGCATGCTCCTGTAATGGCCGTACATGGCAAGGTTTTCGTCATGCCAGGGCCAGGAAACATGGGCCAGAGCAAAACGCAGCCTGGGGATCTCCAGAAGTTTTTCAAATCCTACCGGCCGGTTGTACCGGGAAGAAGCCTTGGGGCTGTAAAGTATTCCCGAATGAAAAAGAATGGGCTTCCCTTTTTGAGCAATATAAGTCCACACTTCCATGGGCTTTTCATCGTCCGGGAAGTGACGATTGCAGATTACCTTGAATCCCCTGATTCCCGCATCTACAGCCCTGTCAACCTGCTTTATGGCGTCGCTTTCCAGGGGATCGATCCAATAAAAAGGAATAATCCGATCTGAGTAGGCAGACCAGTCCATTACAGCCTTCAAAGTTTCGGCAAGGCTGAGCGTTTTCTTTTCAAGCAGTTTCCCTTCGGGGCTGTAATTGTAAAATGAGGCAGGATGATTGGAAAGAAGAATTATTTTATCCACCCCCGCTTCATCCATACTTTTGAGCAAAGCGCCCTTGTCTTCTACTTCCGCATGAGTGTGAACATGACAGTCAATAAGCATATAATTCCTCCTTAAGTTAATTTGAATTTAAGCTTTAAGGCCGGTTATTGTAACGCCGGCTATAAATTGCTTTTGCAAAAAAATAAACAGAACGATCATCGGGGCGGTAGACAGCATGGCCGCAGCCATGACCCAGTTATTCCGGGTGGCATATTGACCGACCAGAGTAGCTATACCAACCGGCAAGACCCGCACCGAATTCCGGGTGGTCATTATGAGGGGCCACATCAGATCGTTCCATGCCCAAAGTACGGTAAATACCCCAAAAGCCGCCAGAGCGGTAGTACAGAGCGGCAG
>JAIRXN010000215.1 GCA_031268245.1 Treponema sp.
AGTTCGTGAGGTTCGTGCGAAACAAGCTCATTTTCCGGACATTATTCCCCGCCGTCAAGCCGGAATACGTCTTGTTCGAGTGGTTCGTGATTATCCGTGGCTAAAAGTAAAACCGCTGGGCCGCATCCAGGAAAAGCGCCGGTAGAATAGCAGCCCTATTAATCTGCTTTTGCCCCTTTCCGTTCCTTCCCGGCGGTCTTTATAATTTTTGAGATCCCCATCATAAGAAACATTATAAGAGCGCTGATCATAAAAAGGCCCAGCATGCCCTTCCACATTATATCCAGTGAAACCAAAAAATCATTCATAAAAATTTCCTCTTCAACTTTATAGATTGCTTATCACGAGGCTCAGTACCAGACCGCTTGCCGCTACCGAAGCTATCTGCCCCGATACATTGGCGCTGACCGCATGCATCAAAAGAAAATTATTCGGATCTTCCTTGAGCGCCATCTTCTGAATCACCCTGGCCGACATGGGGAAAGCCGATATGCCCGCTCCTCCGATCATGGGGTTAATTTTCTCTTTTAGGAAGATATTGATGATTTTCACAAAGAGCACTCCTCCGATAGTGTCAAGAATAAATGCGAAGAGTCCCAGAACCATTATGAGCAGGGTCTCGCGGGTGATAAACTGATCCGCCTGCATGGTAAAGGAAATGGTAAGTCCCAGAAGCAGGGTTATCAGGTTGGATAGGGTTTTCTGGGCCGCTTCGGAAAGAGAATCCAGTACGGTACATTCACGCAGAAGATTGCCGAACATCAGAAAACCTATCAGGGCAACAGCAGCGGGGGCGATGAATCCGATAACAATGGTAGTTACAATGGGAAAGATAATTTTGAGCGCCTTTGGGATTTCAACTGAAGCTACTATATTCATTTTTATTTGCCGCTCTTTTTTGCTTGTTACCAGGCGGATCGCAAAGGGTTGGATGATCGGCACCAGGGACATATAGGAATAGGCGGCCACCGCGATGGGCCCCATGTAAGTCGACCGCAGTACCTGGGAAACCAGAATCGTGGTCGGCCCGTCCGCCGCACCAATGATGCCGATAGCCGCCGCATCTTTGAGATCAAAGCCCAGCAGTGTTGCCAATGATATGGTTGCAAAAATACCGAAATGCGCGGCGGCGCCGAAAAGGAAGAATACAGGACGCGACAGGATCGGCGTAAAATCAATCATGGCGCCGATACCGATAAAGAGCAGCAGCGGCATTGCCTCTGAAGCGTGGATGCCGGTTTCAAAAAGCCACTGGATAACCCCGCGGCTCTCTCCGATGCCGGGCATTACCTGATTGAGGACTCCGCTTAAAGGCAGATTAACAAGAATAGCCCCAAAACCTATGGGGAGGAGCAGGGCGGGCTCGTATTCTTTTTTTATAGCCAGAAAGATGAGAAAGAGACCAATGACATACATGATAACCTGTTTATACGTCAATGCCGCAAAGCCCTCGATTAAAAATTCCACAAAACGTCTCCTTCGGGTAATAATA
The DNA here is from genome assembly GCA_031268245.1 of Treponema sp. Classification (GTDB taxonomy): domain Bacteria; phylum Spirochaetota; class Spirochaetia; order Treponematales; family Breznakiellaceae; genus JAIRNJ01. Next base: position 1,493 of record JAIRXN010000215.1, read on the forward strand.
GACTTGTTCAACAAGTCCAATATACCATACGACTACATATATGTTAATATCCTGCCTGCTGTAATAAAAGCAAAAAAAATGGTATAGTGGGTTTATTCGGCGGATTTATGGAGGTTTGATTTGATTTCTGAAAGCGCTCTTGGGGATTTGTATGTGATGGCGGACACGCTTCGCCGGGATGTGGTGGAGATGATTGGTGTCGGGACAGCCGGGCACCTGGGAGGATCCGTTTCCCTGGCGGAGCTTTTGGCCGTACTTTACTTTCATATTATGAATTTTGACGGGGAGAAGCCCGGAGACCCCGGACGGGACAGGCTGCTGCTTTCCAAGGGACACGCCGCGCTGATTCAGTATGCGGCACTCTGTGAGAAGGGTTGTTTTGACAGATCGGAGTTTAAGCGGGTAAAAGCCATTGACGGTCTTTTGCAGGGGCATCCGGATCTTTCCGTTCCCGGCATCGAGGCGGTTACAGGTTCGCTGGGGCAGGGGCTTTCAATCGGAGTGGGCATGGCTCTGGCGCTCCGGCTGGATAAAAGTTCCGCACGGGTCTACGTGGTTACAGGCGACGGAGAGCAGGGCGAGGGGCAGATCTGGGAGGCCGCCATGGCAGCTCCCAATTTTAAGCTTGACAATCTTACTGCTTTTCTGGACTGGAACAAGGTGCAGGCCACGGGGCCGGTAAAGGATGTTTTCAATAATCCCGATCTTGATAAAAAGTGGGCGGCTTTCGGCTGGGATGTGCAGGTGGTGAACGGGCACAATATCGAAGAGATCATCGCCGCTGTCGAAAAGGCAAAGACGGTAAAGGGTAAACCTTCCATGATCGTTCTTGATACTGTCAAGGGCAAGGGTTTCAGTTTTGCCGAGGGGAACGCCGCCTATCATAACGGTATTCTGGATGAGGCAACATACAACAAGGCGCTGGCCGAACTTGACGCCCGTGCCGGGAAGGGGGCTTGATATGGAAAAGATACATCAGAAACTTGTTTCTATGCGTATGGCTTACGGAGAAGCCCTGGTTGCCGAGGGGAAAATCAACAGTAATATTGTGGTGCTTGAGGCGGACCTCGGGAAGTCCACCATGAGTTGTCTCTTTAAGGATGCCTACCCCGAACGTTATTTTGAGATGGGCATTGCCGAACAGAGTATGACTTCTACCGCATCAGGTCTCGCGCTGGCGGGGAAGATTGCCTTTACCGGTACTTTTGCCGTCTTTGCCGCAGGCCGCTCCTATGACCAGATCCGCTGTTCCGCCGCAATTCCCGGCGCCAATGTAAAGATCTGCGGTTCAAGCTGCGGGCTTTCCGACTTTGGCGACGGCAAGACTCACCAGTCCGTGGAAGACGCAAATATTATCCGCAGTATTCCCGGTATGACCGTTCTTAATCCCTGCGATGCCAACGAAGTTAAAAAAATGGTAAGGGCCATGATAGCATATCAGGGGCCTGTGTATATCCGTATCAACCGGAACGATCTCCCCGTGTTCACTCCTGCGGAAGGAGATTACGAGATTGGTAAGATATATCCGGTTGGCGGCGGCAATTCCGCCAGACCTAAAAATTCACCCGGACAGAAAACGGAGTTTCCTGCAGACGCCGCAATTTTTGCCACCGGGGTGATGGTAAGCAAGGCCGTGGAAGCCGCCGGGCGGCTTGAGAAAGAAGGCGTCGGTGTTCAGGTGCTCAATGTGAGTACCTTAAAGCCCCTGCTCAGTGAAGAGGTGCTCACATACGCGGCAGGCAAGCGGGTTGTTGTTACGGCGGAAGAGCAGGTAAAAACCGGAGGCCTCGGCGGCGCAATTGCGGCAATTCTGTACGGCGAGGGGAATTTTGGCGGCAGGCCGCCTGCCTTTGCCCAGGTTGCGATTGATGATGTCTTTGGTACTTCCGCCCGCAGCTACGAGGAACTGCTTGAAAAATACGGACTTGGAGCGGGGCATGTATACAATGCGGTGAAAAAGGCCCTCCGCTAAGGAAGCGCGCTTCTTTAGGCGCAGCTTATGATCTCCCCGGTATAGCTGGCGTTTATGGTCTTATGATCCGGCACAATCAGAACATCATCTTCGTCAAAGATACCGTTCAGCATCTTTTCCAGCAGACAAGGATTCCCCTCCACTTCCTGATAGTCCCAGTGCAGATATTCGGCGCAGGTTTTGGTGTAGTCCCGGTAATAGCCTGTGTTGCCCAGATCCTCCCAGTTGATAAAAACCGCCCGGTTGTAGGACTTGAACCAGCCCTGCTCCATCTCCATAAGGTAATCGGCGTTGTCCTCGCCGTACTGCTCCACATAGGATGCGTAAGTATTGGTATACCGTTCCTCCCCCGGCTGCAGCGAGCATTCGATCCAGCCCCTGGAATACCAGTAGATCCCCGGATGGCCGTAAAACATCTCGCCGTAGAGTTGGCGGGAACCCAAGAGCAGGGTAACGCAGTCGTGAGCCCGGGGTACAACCAGGGGGACTTTTTCACTTTTAAGACCCACGATGCTGTTGTCGCAGAGCCCGTAGACCAGGAGGATGTAATCGTAGGCGGGCTGGCTGCCGTAGTGGTTATAGGGAAAACCCCGGTTGGCCAGTTCAATTTCTTCACTCAGCCTTGTCCGCAGAATATCCGGGGTGGCGTGGAGTCCCTGGGGCAGATAGCTTACGTCTACAAAGCACCGGGAACGGCTGCCCAGCCAGGCGATTTCCCGCTTCAAAACATCGCAGGCTATGACCTTTAGCTTTAGCATGGGAAGCTCCTTTCCACTTTGGTGTTTTCTTACGATTTTGCGCCGTATAACTGTCTGTCCACAAAGCCGGTTACTTTGCGGCCAGATTATTTTAAGGTAGTCGCGGCATAAATGCCGAGTCTATAATGTGTCCACATTATAGACAGACTCTAACTAAAAAAAACACCAAAGCCGTATCCTGTCAAGAGTGCGGCGCGGGTGGATTTTCCCTGAGGGGAATGGTAATGGTAAAACAGGCTTCGGTATCGGCGCCTTCGCTGTTTGATGTAACCGCTATTGACCAGCCGTGTGAAGCAATCACCCATTTTACAATTGCTAAACCCAGGCCCATGCCTTCTTCCCGGCGGGATGAGCCGCCCCGGTAAAAAGCTTCAAAGATATGGGGCAGATCGTCTCTGTGTATGCCGGGGCCGTTGTCACGTATCGTTACGCGGACGGTATCTCCGACTATTACCGCGCCAAACCGGATAGCGGTTCCATCGGGAGTATAGCGGATGGCGTTGTTGACAAGGTTTTCCAGCGCCCGGACAACAAGGTGTTCGTCCAGCGGGACTGAGAGGGAAGGGGGCAGTGTTATATCTATTACGATATGGTGACGCAGTAATTCTGCGTCCGGACTGATGCGTCCGGCAAAACCTTTTAAGAATTCCCCCAGATTTACCTTTTGCAGGCGGCTCCTCCATTCTCCGGTATCCATCCGCACAAATTCAAGCAGGTCATTTATCATAGCTTCAAGCTGATCCGTCTTTGCAATAATAATATCCACGGGGTTAATGCGGGAAACCGGATCGCCTGAAACGCCGTCTTTAAGCGCCTCGGCGTAACCTCTAATCAGAGCCAGGGGAGTCTTGAAATCGTGGGTAACACCCATGATGAACCGGTAACGGCGGTTTTCCTCTTCTTTAAGAGCGGATCTCATTTGATTCAAAGAAGATGTCAGGGAGGTAATTTCGTTACTTCCCCGCACATCCACCCTTAAGTCCGGATCTCCCGCCGCTATCCGCCTGGCAGCGTCTTCAAGAACCAGTACCGATTTCGTAATGGAACGGGCAATAAAGAGGGACATGAAAACTGAAAATACCACAAGAGAGGCCGGCAGCAGTATAACACTCATAAGCGGGAATAGGGGCGGCCCCGGCCTGTCCTGTACATGACGGCGGGTAAGAATATACTCTTGTCCGTCCAGCCACTCAGGAGATTCAAAGGCATAGCAGTATTGGTTATTTTTCACCGTCAGGGAGGAAAATATTTCTTCCATTGTTCCCATGGCGCCGGTTTTGAAACCGGGAATAGTAGAATAAAGTACCAAAAAATCATCATTAAAAATGGTAAAATCCGTGTTCGTTCCTGCGGTAACGCGGAATATTGTTTCCCAGTCCCGGCGGCTGATATAGTCCGCCAGCGCGGCGGCATCGTAAACCGGGAATTCCGCCTGTTCTTTTTTTCTCAGGTAACTGAAAAAGAGTATCTGCGACAGGATGGATAAAACAGGAACAATGATAATACCGGCTATCAAAAGATGAAACTGTGTTTTGATTTTCATTAGATTATTGATCCTCCGGCGGATTAAAGCAGTAACCCAGGCCAAATACGGTCTTAATATAATGGGGATTGGCAGGGTCTTCTTCTATTTTTTTCCGCAGCCGCTGTATATAGACGGCCACGGCGGTAAGGTCGCCATAAGGATTATCCCAGATACCGGCATAGATGGTTTCGGGATTCAGTGTTTTCCCCGCGTGTTCCGTAAGATAGGCAAGACAGCCGTATTCTTTATTGGAGAGGGGAATGCGTGTATCCGCCTTTTTAAGTATGCAGGCGTCATAGTCAAGAACAAAAGGGCCGAAACGGAAAATGCGCCGCCGCTCTTTTTCCTCATAGTCCCGCACCCGGCGGAAAAGCGCCCTGACCCTGGCGGCCAGCACCTTGGGAGAAAAAGGTTTGGTTACAAATTCATCGGCCCCGCCGCCGAGACCCCTTATGAGGTCTTCGTCGCTGTCGCGGGCGGAAACAATAAGGACAGGAACGCTGTTTTCGGGCCGGATCTTCCGGAGAAATTCAAAACCGTCCATACCGGGAAGATTGATGTCCAAAATGATAAGTTCCGGTTTCCACGCTTCCATGAGGGCAAATCCCTCTTCGGCGCTTTTCACCGTGGAAATTTCGAAGCCCTCCCTGGACAGGTAGAGGCTTATGAGATCGGCCAGTTCTTTTACATCTTCGATGATGAGAATTTTTCCCTGCATGCCCGACAAGGAAAGTATAGTCCAAACCGCCCTTCACTCTCAAGGAAAAAGGATACATACAACAAAAAAGATATGGCAAAGAACCAGGGCTCTTTCAAAACTTCAGTTTTGAAAGAACAACCGTTTAAAAATGCATGTTTCGCAGCCGTTAGGCGAGAAACTGCAAGAGGCTCACCCGTCATCCGTCTTTGTGTTGTTATGCGTCCCCTTCCTGCAGGCCGGAGCGGATGGATATGATGGAAGAAGCCAGGGCGGATAAGACGATAAGGATGCCGATAAGAGCCGGAGGGCCGGGAATAATGATAATAAAATTATACATGCCATGAATAACCACGGCAGAAAGGAAGCGGAAAAAGGCCCGCGGAGGATCTTCACGAAAGGATGCAGCGGCAGAGCCTGTCCGGGCCGCGCAGGCGCCGTGAAGAGGCGCGGCGGTAAAGGCCCGCAGAAGTACAATGCGTATATCGGCTGCGCCGTATGTGGCGGCTTCCAGAACGGCAAAACCCAGACCGGAGAGGAGGCCGGTAAGGGCCGGCGGCAGAACCGGGAAACGGAATTTTTTTATGAGGGCAAAAAGGACGAGAAGCGTCAGGAGGCGGCTCAACTCCTCGGTAAAAGCTATCCTAAAGAAAAAACGAAGGAGAATACCCCTCAGCCTATCCGGCTGGACTCCTCCAAGACCCGAAGGAAAAAGGCTCTGGAAAAGTACGGCGATGAAGAGGGATACAATGCCCGAAAGAAGGCAGCCGGCAAAGAGGAGAGGAGGCATGACAATGCGGGAATGCCGGATTACAATCCATGCGGCAAGAAGCGGCAAGGCGGCAATGAGGATAAGGATCAGCATGATGAAAAGGGCATTCATACCGCTTCCATTATACAGGAAAAAAACCTAATCTCTACCCATGGGAATTATTCTGCTTACAGGGCCGAAACATTCGGGGAAAACCAGTGCAGGGCGGGCCCTGGCGTCTCTTATAAAGGGCCCCTTTATCGATCTGGATGAACTGATAGCGGAGAGGGAAGGAAAAAGTCCCCGGGAACTCTACCGGGAAGGGCCCGGTGTCTTCCGCAGGGCGGAAGCGGCCGCGCTGCAAAGCCTCCTTCCCCCCGAAAAAGCCTGTGTCATTCTGGCTGCGGGAGGCGGGCTCTGCGATAATCCGGCAGCCCCGGAACTCCTGAAAAATCCCGGCGTCAGCGTCGTTTTTCTTGAGACTTCCGTGGAGACAGCCTGGAACCGTATCAAAGAGGCGGCCTGCGGGCTTCCCCCCTTCCTGGATACCGAAAATCCGCGGGAAACCCACCGTCTTCTCCATGAACGCCGTTCCGCCGCATACCGTTCATTTGCTCAAATTTATATCCGCTCAGAGGGGAAAAGCCCGGAACAAATAGCCGCGGAAATCCATTCCGCCATGCTCCTGCGGGAAAGCTTGACGGATAGTTAAGTTCGGCTCTATTATTACCACTATGGATAAAAATTCCCTTCAGCAAGAAAAGCTGTTTTCCGCTATCTTGCGCAATGTCAGCGATGGGATTGTGGCAATAGATCCGGAATTACAGGTGATGTTTATAAATCCTGCAGCAGGGCGGATGTGCGGGTGGGATGAAGAAGCGGCAAGGAAGAAGCCGGTGCAGAAGGTACTGTCTCTCACCAATTCCGCGGATCTAAGCAGCATTATTCCCAATGTTCTCCCGTTTGACGATGCGCCGCGTTTTTTCCGGGATGTGATTCTGAAAAACCAGGAAGGGGATATTTCTATCATTGACGGGTCGATTACCAAAATTCAGACTACAGAAGGGGAGCCTCCGGGGTTTATTCTTATTTTCCGGGACATTAGCGAAGTGAGAAAAATGTCTGCGGTCATGGATTTCAATGCCAGCCATGACACACAGACGGGGCTCAACAATATTGACACCTTCGTCCGCAAGCTCCGGGAGAGTATCGATCTCCTTAAACGGGAAGGCGGCGGCAATACGGTGATCGGACTGCAGATCGATCAATATAGCAGCATAAATGATGAATTGGGATCTCAGGCGGTAGATGAGCTTATACGGCAAATGGCGGTGCTGTTTCGGTCGCATATTCAGCGCCGGGACATCGCGGCACGGTTTTCCGATGAAGGTTTTGTACTTTTGATCCGCAATTGTACCGGAGAAAATGCCATGAAGGTAGCCCAAAGGCTGCTAGAGGCAAGCCATGCCTACCGTTTTCATTATTCAGGCAGAGAATATTCGATAAGTTTCAGTATCGTTCTGGAGGAAGTGAAAACCGGGGATGAAAAGGCCGATGCTGTTCTTGCCGCGGTAGGCGCCGGGGCCGCAAAGGCCAGGGCCGAAGGCGGAGACCGGATATACGTTCAGTGATCCCCGCCGGTGTTTTGGGCAGCCCAATCGGCTACCAATTTTTTGAGTCCTTCGTTGATCAGTTTGAGGGTCTTCCCGCAGTCAGGACAGGTAAAGCGGCCTGAGCTGTCCAGATTATTTTTTGCACATCCGATACAGTAGGTTTTCCCGCATCCGGTACAGGTTCCCGCGGGAAGTTCATCGGGAGGCATGGCATAGAGATGCAAGGCAGGGGCCGGAGGGGGATCCAGCGGTACTCTCCAGGAACGCTCACAGTTGCCCGCACAGGCGATGAGCCGGGTGGCGCCTTCCTCCAGCCTTTTGCGCAGTTCTTCCCGGCGTTCCGCGTCTCCACTCTTTAATTCCAGGGCGCCGAGTCTTTGCAGTATGGCCCCGGCTTCTTCCCAGCGGTGGGCATTGCAGTAGAGCCAACCCAGCGAAAAGAGGGAGGGGCTGTAATACCTATCCATCTTGAGCGCTTCGGCGGAAGCTGTTTCGGCCCGTTGATACTCCCCCTGCTTGACCGCCACATAGGCGATAAGTTCCAGTATCGCGGGAGAGGGGCTTTTTTCGTGAGCCAGGGCGAGGAGGGCATCGGCCTCTCCGTAACGGCCCAGTTCAATAAGGCAGGAAGAGCGGTTACAGATAAAATCAATATTGCCGGGATCGAGAGTTCTGGCTTTTCTGTAACAGTCGTCGGCCTCTTCGTAACGCTTTGAACGATAGAGGAGGTTCCCCGCACAGTTTGCCATAATCCCCTCAGGATCGTCGCTTACCCGGCCGGTTTTGAGAAGCTGCAGGCCCTTGTCCGGAAAACCGGAAAGGTAATAGTACAGCGCCCGGTTTACCTTGATGGCGGGAACTTCACCCAAAAGAAGCGCCGCTTTTTCCAGATGTTCCGCGGCTTCTTCAAGATTGTTGTTCTGGAGACTTATCTGGGCTGCCAGATTGTGGGCCCAGGCCCAGGTTTCGTCCGCCGGTTTTTCACTGCGCTTCCTTTCTTCCGCCTCTGCGTTCAAAAGCCGCAGAGCCCGATCCAGATCCGCCTTGAGTGCCGGATCGGCGGCATTTCCCGAAAGAAGGAAACGGCATTCGGCAAGCCTGAAATGGAAGATGCCGTGTTCACCGGCAAGAGAGGCGGCTTCCTCAAGCAGGGGCAGGGCCGTTTTCCGTTTCCCCTGCCGGATAAAGAGCAGAGCCCGGAGAAGTATCACGGAAGGGTCGGGAGGAATGGGTTCCGCCGCTTCCCTCCGCAGGGTCTCCGCCGTTTCAAATTCCTCTTCCGCAAGGGCAACATTTTCGATGCTAAAGGCCCACTTTCCTACCAGCGCCCTTGCCTCATAGTTTTTAGCCCCAAGTGAAAGGAATTTGGGTACCAGAACGCTGAGATCCTCGTAGTTGTCATCATTGAGAAAACAATTCCCGGCAGTGATATAGCGTGAAAGCGCTTCTTCTCTTTTTCCTAACACTTCGTAAACATTGGCGGCATTTTTTACCAGGAGACCGTTTTCCCTGTCCTGCTCAAAGGCTTTATCGTAGGCCGCGGCGGCAGTCTCGTACTCTTCCAGATTCCAGTAGGCATGGCCCAACAGAGTTCCCAGCACCGGATCTGCAGGGCTGGATTCAACCGCCGTGACCGCAAAGTCCCGGAGAGCGGTAAACTGTTCACGCTCGTAGAGGAGTTTAGCCTTCTCGGTGAGGGAGGCCCGGCCTTCGGAACTTTCCGTACCCAGGGCAATGCACGTGTCTATCCAGGTTTCCGCTTTTCCTGTCATTCCCAACTGAAGCGCAAGCCGGGCCGCCAGAAGCAGTTCCCGCTGGGTTCGGTTCCCGCGGCCCCCGGCTGAGGCCGCATCCCGGTCTTCCCAGGCCTGCTGTATCTGGATGAGGGCGGCATTAAGCTGGCCCATGGCCGCAAAGGTTTCCGCCAGAAAGTAGCGGCTCCGGGGGCTTGCGGTTGTACTCAGCCGTTCCCGGGCAGAGGCGGCCTGGAACATGCGGGAATCAACCGTGAGGGCTTCGAGCCGGGCGCCGGCAATGAAAGATTTTTCAGCGGAAGGAGGGGCTTCGTAAGAGGCCAGGGCAAAGGCGATACTCCCTGCATCGATACTTGAGTCGTTCAGTTCCGCTGCCCACAGGCCGTTGACCGTAATAAGGATATGGGTACCCGAAACGATAATCCCCAGGTTTACAAGGCCGTTTAAGGCGAACTCTCCGGCAGATTCAGATGCCGAAGGCAGCTCTGTCCAGCCCGCAAGGGGGAAAGGCATGCCGTTACGGACCGCATCCAGACGGAAGTAACCCTTGCTTGAAACCAGGACAAGATAATAGGTGGCATGATCCACCATACGGAACATAAGCCCTGCGGCTGCATAGCCTCCCGGCGACTCCAGAGTGAAACGGCTGTCTATGACCATGTCCCGGTAACGCTTTGCGGGAGCGTCGATCCATGCAAGGGAAGCGGTTTTTTTAAGCGAAAGCACCAGGGCGCCGTCCAGAAGCCTGGCATCGTAGACTTTTTCTTCATCGTTTTCTTCTGTAAGATTAAAACCGGTTTTGGATGCTTTGGTAAATTGAGGCTCCCAGAATTCTTCCCTGTATGTACCGGGAGGAGCCGTAGTTTTTCTTCGGAGTAAAAAAAGCAGTAAGCGGTTAAGAAAGCGGAGCATGCCGGTATATTACAGCAAAAGAGGCTTGAATGGAATTACAAAAATATGAAAAGTGGATTTTTTATGCCGCGCTGGCGCTCCTGGCTTTTGTCATCCTCTGGCGGGTCATACCCCGAAGTCAGCGCGCAGGCGGCGGGGAGAGAGGCCGGGCAGATCTGGTCTTTGTACACTACTGGGATAATGCCCTCGGCAGGAATACGCTTGCGGAACTGGTAGAGGAATTTGAAAAAGAACACCGGGGCATAAGGATACGGCTGCAGAACCTCTCCTAT
>JAIRXN010000079.1 GCA_031268245.1 Treponema sp.
GGAAGGAAATTTATGGTAAGCAGTAATTCCGAAACCAAACGGCCCCGTATTGGCATTACCATCGGAGACCCTTCGGGGATTGGCCCTGAAATTACCGTTAAAGCCCTGGCTCATGGGGATGTATACGGCCGTTGTATCCCCATAGTACTGGGGGACGCCTTGGTTTTGGAAGACGCCCTGAAAGTGACCGGCTGCAAACTCCGCCTCCGCCGCATTGAAGGGCCTGGGGAAGCGGCGGGCATATCCGGGATGGCGGAGTATATCGAATCCGGCGTCATCACCCGGAAGGGGGATTATGCTTACGGAGCGTTGGGCGCCAAATCGGGGGAAGCGGCTTTTCAGTATATCCGTTTGGGAATCGATCTTGCCCTTAAGGAAGAAATCGGCGCAGTGGTAACCTGTCCCATCAATAAAGAAGCGATTCATTTGGCCGGGTACGATTTTGCGGGGCATACTGAAATTTTCGCCCATTACACCCATACGGAAAACTACGGGATGCTCCTCTCCGGCGGAACCTCACCCGGCGGCGGACTCCGGGTGATCCATGTTACTACCCATGTTTCCATGCGCCGCGCCTGCAGTCTTATCAGCGAAGACCGGGTATACCGGACGATATGTTTAGCGGATATGGCATTGCGGATGATGGGTTTAGAAAGACACAGAATTGCTGTTGCGGGACTGAATGCCCACGCATCGGAAAACGGCCTCTTTGGAGATGAGGAGGAGAAAAGCATTATTCCGGCGATTAACCGGGCGAAGGCGGAGGGCTTTGATGTTTCAGGCCCTCTGCCGCCGGATACGGTTTTTGTGAAAGCCCTGGGCGGCGCTTTCGACATCGTGGTCGCCATGTACCACGATCAAGGCCATATCCCCCTCAAACTCTGCGGATTCAAGATGGATCCGGCCACCGGGCTTTTTACCCAGGTGAGCGGCGTCAATACTACCATCGGACTTCCCATCATACGGACTTCGGTGGATCACGGTACCGCTTTTGATAAGGCGGGTAAAAACGAAGCCAACGAGGAAAGTCTCCTGGATGCCGTCAGCATGGCGGTAACCATGGCAGGAAACCGGGAGAAGCGATAGCCCGGCGCGCCATGCCCGGCGGACCTCTCTTTACAGATAGAGCCCGACGCCGACACTCAAATAGAAGGCTGTTGATTTGGGATACTCAGGTGTATTGATAAACGACCAGGAATATTCAGCGCCCGAATTGGGTTTCCCGTCAATATTGGTGTAGAAAGAGTAGACAAGCCCCACATTTCCGAAGATCCGTACAGGCAGCGGCAGGCTTTCCAGGGTATGATCCGCGCCGATCTGGAAGATGTGCTGCCAGCGGTAGGCTCCGTCCTTGAGAAAGAATTTTTTCAATTCCGGTTTATTGCTCCGGTTGCCTCCGTCGGGATCCAGCTCGGAAAACCAGGAGCTCCCGTCCACCTGACCGGAACCGTGTTCCGCCCCGTGGCGGATCATCTGGTACTGGAAATGAGCCTTGGTGTTTACCGTAGGCATTGCCTCTACACGAAAGAGAAGTTCATCGGAATTGGGGTTGAGGTAGTAACCCAGGGGTGTACCCATACTGCTGTATTTACTCTCCATCGGCATGGGCTCATTCTCGTAACCCGAATTGTACCAGGGGACAAAGAGACGATGATGGGTATAGGTATAGGGTTCAATCTTTGTGTATAAGAGGGAAGCCGAAGCAAAGGGCAGCCACGGGATAACAATTTTACTCCCCGCCTGTAAGGCAAAGGTCTGCCGGTCATATTTAAATAGATCCGTTATCATGCCGGGATCTATGTCGTCGCCAAAAAATGAAACCCAGAAGCTTCCGATTCCGGGACTCTGGAGCTTGAGATTTGCAAAGATTCCCATGTTATCGAAATCTCCGACGCTGTCCTGGTAGAGAAAGTTATTAATTACCGGGAAAATGTAACCCAGTTCAAAACGTTTGGCATAGACAACATTGGTACCGATGCTGGCATGGAAGAAGTTGCGGAAGTTGTACTCTACCATTTCCATGGAAAAGAGATTCTGCGAAGCCCATGCGGAGGTCTTTAGATCATCCCGGTAATCGTACTCCAGCGCTCCTGTTATGGCGGAGGCGCTGAACCAGTAGACCGGATTGAAACTTGTTTCTATTGCCACAAAAGGCTGGGCGGTGCCGTTAAAAACAATGCTGCGGCCTTCCGCCATGGAGGCCCATTCCCGGCGCATTCTGCCGAAACGCCATGTGATTACATCGGAGAAGAGGCCGCCCGACATTTCACCCAGGAAGTGGGGGGCTATAGAAAATTTATCGGGCCAGGGCTGAAAGCCGCCGGCGTCAATTTCGGCGGGGAAGAAAACGGCGCCGTCCCAGTACTTGCGGTATGTATAGGGAATGTACGCGTCAGGTTCGTCCCAGATTTCCATCTTCCGGTTGAAGTGCCCCTTGACAGGATCGTCGGTAAAGCCTTCATAAAAGGTGTTGTAGTCATCTCCCAAAAGCCGCCGGGGAGCCAGAGTGAGGTGTCCCACAAAAATAAAACCGTAGGAAAAAGATTGCCCCAGGTCTCCTGTTGTATAAACGGTAATAAGATTGTCGGTAGCTACAGCATTATCCCTGTCGCCCGAATAAACGGCGCTTGCCAGGGAAAAACGTCCGCCTGCGCCTATGTCAGTATTCCACGGAATATTGAGAGGACTCACCAGCCGGTCAATCGTATAGGCGCCCTTCTGCCAGTCAAGGCCCGCTTCGGAATGGGAATACTTCTTCCTGGTGTTTTCGAGAATCTGCCTTTCCGCGGCGCTTAAAAGACCCGTGCCGGACGCAGTAATACTGTCAATTGCGGCAAGAACCTGGTTGCGGGTATAGGGCTTTGCCCCCGGCATGGGGAGGAGAAGCCCCCGGATCTGGGCATTTTCAAGAATTGCATAGACAGGATCTTCCAGTGGAACTGAAATATGGGACTGGGCGTACAGATGCGTGTTCAAAACAAGAGCCGTAAAAAACACGATTATACGGAAAATAAAGGCCTGTGTTCTGCCAATACTCATAAATCCTCCTGCATGTGCGGCAATGCCGATTCCTTCAGGTCATTGACATTAAACCTGTTTTTTTGATAGTAACTAAAAGGATGAGAAAACACAATAGAGGGTTTTTCAGAACTTCAGTTTTGAAAAAACATCCTTTAAAAAAGGCGGTTTTGCGGGCCGCAGGCCGAAAAACCGCAGGAGCCCCGGCAAAACTTGCCCGGGTTTGCAAGAGGCTCAATATACTTGCCTTTTTGTCCCTCTTTCATACAGCATTACTCGGCGCCCTGCCTGCCCAGAAGCTTGTTTATCCGGGGGAATGGCCCTATGAGGCCCTTAAAACCCTCTCCATGGAACAGCATACCCTGTTTTTTTCAAGCTATGCCCTTTCCGTTGCCCAGTTCCGGGCCATGCTGGCAGACCTTGATGAGGAAACCCTTTCGGAAAGCGGCAGGGAGCTTTACGAAAAACTCTACTCCTGGCTTGAGGGCCCCGCCCTGGTGTCCTTTGAATACGGGCCCCTGGCTATTGAGGGCTGGCCGGCCATTCAGACCGAATTCTATGTCCGCAGCAACAAAAGCATCGACTGGATCACCACAAACCGGGATCGTAATCCTTTCATTGTAATTCCCGCAGCCATATCGGTTTCCCCCTGGGTAACACTGGAACTGGATTTTGAAGCCGCCCAGAACTATAATACGATTTATAAAGATGATAATTACACCAACTTCCCCCTGCCGGATACCAACTACAATATGCCCCGCCGGGCATACCTTGCCCTGGGCTATCCTTTTACGGAAAAGATCGGCGTCCAGTTCAGGATGGGAATCGGGGAGGAATTTTACGGCGATACCCATACGGGGAGCATTATCCTTTCGGATTACATGAAGGATATCAGTTACGGAAAGTTCAGTCTCTACTCCCCCGTCATCGCCTGGACTTCCAATATAATGCAGCTTTCCGTGAACAAGTACTTTTACTACCACACGCTGGAGGCCAGGCTGCTGCGGCGTTTTACCATCTCCTATCTTGAAGGGCTCATGGCAAACGCTCCCCTGGAATTCCGTTTCCTCAATCCGGTGATGATCTATCACAGTTTTGCTGCGTATTCGGAATACGGAGAGTACAACCGCGGCGATCCGGATCAGTTTATTGATGATGAAGATTCCCGCGTGGCAAGTTTTTTTGCGGCCAAGGCCGAATTTGAACCGGTGAGCAATATCCGTCTCTACGCACTCTGGGCCCTGAATGAACTGCAGACCCCCCAGGAGAGAAAGGATGATCCTGAAGTGCTCCGTGCGGACAGCATGGGTTTTCAGCTCGGTGCGGAAGCCCAGTTTCCCCATGCCGGCGGATACTGGTTTTTCGGCGCCGAAGGAGTTTACAATTCGCCCTTCTTCTATGTTTCCAAAGACAGCCGCTGGTCTTTCTATAAACCCGGAACCGCAAAAAGCGGCTCTGTCCGTAACTGGATAGGAAGTCCCTTCGGCCCCGACTCTGCGGCCGCCGTCCTCTGGGGAGGCCGCAAAACCACTTCATGGTCGCTTACAGGCAGCTTTCTGTTCAGTGCCGGCGGAGAGCGTTCGGGTCTCGGCATTTTTGATACCGACACTTACCATCCCTGGCGTACCAAAAACCATGATGAGGTGTTTCTCTTCAGCCCCACAGGGATTGTGTGCTACACATGGCAGCCGAGCCTGAAGGCGGCGTGGTCTCCCAGGGACTGGCTCAGCCTTCAGGTGATGCTGGGCTATTCGGTGGTGCAGAACTATGCCCACCGGCAAGACAGGCTGGAACACGGTTTTGAGGGAAGCCTGTCGGTGAAGATTGCCCCGAACATCATTCATGCCCGTTACGGAAAGGAAGAGGGCCTCAAGGTCTGGAGATAAACATGGCAGTAATTCTGCGGAAACACGCGCTGTTTTTTTTGCTTGTAACACTCGGGGGGAATCTTTATCCGCTTCCCGCCCAGAAGATTCTCCGGAGCGGGGATCCGGTTTACGATGCCCTGACTTCCCTCAGCATGGAAGAGGCAAAGGTCTTCGGCGACGGTTCCCTTATTACCGCGGCGCAGGCCCTTCAGATTCTTGAGTCTCTTGACAGAGACAGTCTTTCTGCGCCCGGCGGCGCGCTCTACGACAGTACCCTTGAGTACCTGAACGGGGACGGTTCCTTTTCCCTCAAAAACGATGTTTTAAGTTTTGCCGTTGATCCGGCCCTTCAGCCCGAGATCTACTACAAAACCAATGAGGCCCTGCCCTGGATCTACGACCGTTACGAAAGAGAGCCCTTTATCAGTTTGCCGGTACGTTTCGGCCTTGCCTCTTATGTCGCGCTGGAAACGGATGTGTACTTTGGCGAAAACCGTATGCTTTCCAATGTCCATGACAACTACTTCAACTTCCCCCTGGACAAGCTTATTGACGGTGTTCAGCCCGTAGACACCAACATGCCCAAGTTTGCCTATATCAGCGCGGGTTTCCCCTTTAGCAAAAAATTCGGCGTCAACTTCAGGCTGGGACTGGGGGATAACCGGGCCGGCCGCACGGAAACGGGAAGCATTATCCTTTCGGATACCATGAAAGGTACGAGTTTTGCCGCTCTCAATTTCTATTCTCCCTGGATTGACTATTCCGCAGAGATCCTGCAGCTTGAGGTACTGAAGTATCTCTATCTCCACCATTTTCAAATTCAAATATTTAACAGGGTTAATGTTTCCCTTATTGAAGGGGTAATGGTAAACGCCCCGCTTGAACTCCGCTACTTTAATCCTGCCGCTATCTATCACGGCTTTACCGCCTGGGAAAGCTACGACGGTTACAATGTGCAGATTGAAGGTTCCAATGACAACTACCAGGAGCGTAATTCCCGAATCGGTTCCCTGCTGGGGCTTTACTTTGACGTCCGGCCCTGGAAGTACGGCAGGTTCTACGGTCTTTATGCCATGAATCAGTTCGAGATACCCAGCGAACGTGAAAACAGCGATTCTACGGTTCCCGACGGGATGGCTTTTCAGGCAGGGTATGAGGGGAAACTTCCGCTGGGATCGGGCTATCTCAGCTTCGGCCTTGAGGGTGTCTATACCTATCCCTATATGTACATCCTTTCAGGCCGCGGCTGGTCTTACTACCGGGAATCCCTGGAAGTGAGTAACCCGCCGGTACGGGAATGGGTTGGCTCCCCTTTCGGGCCCGACAGCATTGCCGGTACAATCTGGGGAGGCTATGAAACGGAAAAGTGGTTCGTAAAGCTTTCCTACCTCTGTCTTGCCCAGGGGGAAAATTCCAGTCCCTCGATCTTTGAACTGCCGGGAAACGAATTCTATTCCAACAGCAGGGAAGAGATGGAGAAGACAAGCCCTTCGGGAACCGCGGCGCTCAGCCACAGAATCACTGTCGAAGGCTCCTGGACTCCCGTAAAATGGCTCAGGGTGTATATCAGGCCCGCGTACCAGGCGGTACAGAACTATGCTCACCAGAGCGGCAGGCTGGAACAGGGCTTTGAGCTGAGCCTGGGAGCCTGTTTCAAACCCATGTATCTTGTCAAAAAACGGTGACAGCCGGCAAATTTTCTGCTATGCTTTTCCCATGAGGAATTTACTCAGGGCGGGCATTGCTGTTTTCGGGCTGCTCTCCGCGGCGGCTTTTCTGCTTTCTTTTTCGATAGTCCGCAATCTCTATATCCGCTCTCCGCCTGAGCCTCTCCTGAGTTACCATTTTTCGCTTTACCTTCCCGATAACCGGAATTCTTTTTTTTCAGGCATCATTACCGGAGCGGAAAGGGCGGCGGCTGAATTTAATGCGGCCATTTCGGTTCATTCCATCGATCCGGTAAAAAATGAACTTGAAATGGCCCTCTATACCGGTATAGACGGAGCCGTTGTATGCCCCTATATTGACGATGATCTGGCGCGGCGTCAGTTGGACAGGCTCGGCAGCCGCCAGATCCCGGCGGTGATCATCAATCATAATGTTCCCAACGATCAGCCCTGGCCCTTTGTCGGAAGCAATAATTTTGACGCGGGAAGGAGGCTCGGCCTTGCCGCCGCAAGAATAAACGAAGAGCCCGCGCGCCTTGCCATTGTGTACAGCGACAAGTCGCCGGGAATCTACGGTGAACGGGAACTGCTGGAGATGGGGATAAATTCGGCGCTGGGCGACAGACTTGTTTCCCCGATTGCCGGGTTCAAAACCAATCTCAATCCCCTGGACGCCGAGGTTCTGCTTGCGCAGCTTTTCCGCGGCGCCGATTTCAATACGATCATCTTTACCGATGCCAATGATACTGTTGCCGCCGCGCAGGCGCTTGTGGATATGAACCTGGTAGGTCATGTTCAAATTATCGGTTTCGGCGGGGACCCCGGGGTGCAGGAATATATCCGCAAGGGTGTCATCGCATGCAGTATGGTTATCGATCCTGAGCGCATAGGTTATGAGGCGGTCAGGTCCCTGGCCTCGCTGCGTCTTACCGGCTATACATCAACATCCATTGATACGGGTGTTGAGATCATTAACGCAGCAAATCTGCGCTGACAGATGAGGCATACGTGTTAAAGCCGCCGCAGTGGTTAAAAAAACGGTTTCCGCGTTCTTTCAGGCTGCAGATGCTCCTCAGCATTCTCGGAACTTTTTTAATTTTTGCTTTTTCCACAGGCTATATTCTGTTATCCGCCAAAAATTTGCAGGACAGGTCCGATACCATCTTTGAACAGGAACGCTTTATTAAATCCGTTCAGGAAGATTTGAACCGGTATCAGGGTTCCCTTTTGGAGTATCTTTCGACACGTTCCTCCAACGCTCTTGCCAGGATTCTCATCGAAGCCCAAACGCTGCGGGGGAAAATCCCCGCGTATATTTCCATTACAACCAATGCCGTGGAACTGAGGGAGAGGGAACTCTACTCGCTTATCCGCGCATATCTTAACCTTGCGGATACCGCCATGGAGGAAAAGCGCGGCAGAAACATTGCGGCCTATACCCGCATCTATGACGAAATGGCGGGGCTGCTTGAGTATATCAACCGGGAAATAGAAGCCGTCAGTACCGGACGTTTCCGCGGCCAGATGGATGCCTACGGACTTTTTATTGCCAGGGCAGGGGATCTCCAGCTCTGGAATCTTCTGTTTATTATTTTTATCTATCTTTTTGCAATTCTGATTCTCCTCTATTCGATGGGACAGATTACCGATCCCATGACCCGGCTTTCCGCCATGGCGGCAAAACTTTCCGCGGGAAATTTTTCGATAGACGATATCGAAGGTTCTCCGGTGCATGAAATGGATCAGATGGTGGACGCGTTCAATAAAATGAAAAATGAGATACGCAGCTATATTGAAGAGATGCGCCGGCAGGAAAGTATGAAGCAGGAATACATGCAGGAAAAGATGCGCAATATGAAGATGGAAGGGCTCGTGCGCCACATGGAGATCTATACCCTTCAGGCGCAGATGAATCCGCATTTTCTTTTTAATACGATTAATACCGGCATGCAGCTTGCGATTGTGGAAGGCGCCGACCGCACCAGCGAATATATGGAATATATGGCAAAGCTCTTCCGTCATATAATCCGCAACAAGGAAATAATAGTTCCGCTGCGCCACGAGATTGAAGGTCTGCAATACTATTTCTACATACTCAAGGTGCGCTTTCCCCGCAATCTCGATCTGGTTCTCGATTATGATGAAGCTCTCCTGGATACGGTCAAGGCGCCGGCTTCGGTTTTGCAGCCTCTCGTGGAAAACTGTGTGATACACGCCTTTAAGAATGAATCCTCAAGTAACGGCCACAGATCGCTTATCAATGTACGTGTGGAAAAGGAAGGACGGCATCTTGTACTTTCCGTGCGGGACAACGGCGGCGGCATGGACAGTGAAACTGCGGAGAGGCTTCTCCATCCCCAGTCCATTGAGGAATCTTCTGTTTCAAGGGTGATGGGCCTTGAAAATGTTATTCAGAGGCTTTATTTCTTTTACCCCGATGATCCCGATGTAGTAAAAATTGAAACTTCTCCGGGACGGGGAACCGCGGTAATTATCCGCATTGATACGGGAAGGGAACCGTGTATCGTGTTTTAATTGTTGATGATGAAGAGCCTGTCCTTGACAGCTATGAATACATGTTTGCTAATCTTCCGGACAATGACGCCGGGGGCGGTTTTTCTCTGACCGGCAAGGCCCGCACCGGTTACGAGGCGCTCAGCCTGATCGGACAGACAAAACCGGATTTGGTTTTTATGGATATCAACATTCCCGGTATGAGCGGCCTTGAGGTAATTTCCCAGGTACATGAAAAATTCCCCCGCATGGTTTTTGTTCTTTCCACCGCCTATGAGCGTTTCGATCTTGCCCAGCGCGCGATCCCCCTGGGGGTGTTTGAGTATCTTGTAAAACCCGTGTCAAAGAGAACGTTTTTCTCCACCCTCGACAGGGTCAGGGAATATTTTGGAAAGAGGGAAAGGGAAGAAGGCTCCGTTCCGGCCGATGCCTCTGTCTTTTTGAACGAAACAATCACGGAACCTTTGAGCGAAACGGAATGGGAAAACTGCCGGGAACGCTTCAGCCTTCCTTCGGATAAAGGTCTAATCGGTATTCTTGAAATCGACGAAGAAGGCCGGAACCCCTCTCCTGTTCTTGAAAAGCTGCTTCTCAGATACAGCATTTTAAGTGACACGGGAGAGAACAGAAGCATCTTCCTGGTTTCAGGCGAGACGGGGAGGGAGACTTTTGCCGGTCAGGTTGCGGCTGCCGGGGATTCCCTTGCAGGCGTTTCCTGGCGCTTCGGCATAGGAGGTCTCTACCGGGGAACGGAACTGTACCGTTCGCGGGAGGAGGCTCTGGAGGAACTGCGTTCAAAGACGGCAGGGCCGGCCTCGTGCGTTACCGCGCGTTTACGCATTGCCCGTCTCAGGCGCAGGATAGGCATAGCCGATGAGGGCGAAATGAAAAAACTCTTTGCCCTTATTGAGGAGGATGCCTTTGCCGCGGCAGGCGGTTTTACCCGGACAAAAGCCGAAATGGCAGGAATCTTTACACTCCTTGTTGATGACATCTACGGCGCCTGGAGCGGCGGGGCGGAAACTTTCTGTCCCGTTAATCCTGCGGCGGAGATCTCCGCACTCGAGGATCCTGCGGCCTGGAAAGCCTGGTCAAAACCTGCGCTTGAAAAACTTCTTTCCGAGGCTTCCCTCCGCCGCTCCGGCAATTTTCCCCTGCCCCTGATCAAGGCGATTGCCTTTATTCAGGAACACTATGCGGAGCCTCTGCAGCTCGGTTCCGCGGCGGAAGCGGCCCAGGTAACGCCCGCGTATCTAAGCCGCCTCTTTTCGGATCATCTCAAGATGAGCTTTGTCGATTACCTTACGGAATACCGGATCGAACAGAGTGAAAAACTCATCCGCGAATCGGGCATGAGCATCAAGGAAATTTCCTTTATGGTCGGGTATCAGGATCCCAATTATTTCAGCAAGATCTACAGAAAGGTTAGAGGTACAAGCCCCTCCGAATTTTCTGAACGCGCAAGCAGGCGGACGCAATGAGTGATTCGCAGGCGGGGTCCATACCCATATTCGTTTCCATCACTTCTTCTCTGTCAAGTTCCGTTTTGTTTCCTGATAATGCTCAATTTCCTCAAGCCTCCGCCGCGCAAGCTCTTTTACGATGTCAGGGGGCATCGCCTTGAGCATGGATTCGTACTTAAAATGACCTTTCGATTTTTTAGCCAAAAAATTTTTTAAGTCCATCGTTATACTCCTTAATTTCGGCGGGTTCCGCTGGCCGTGCCGAAAAAATTCTTACAAACTCGTCCCGGTATGTTACCGATACAGTAACAAGTTTTCCTTGAATAAACCCGGTGATTGTTCCGATTACTCTGTATCTTTCTTCGTCTAGCGAATTTTCAACGTCATATTTTTCCCACAAAAACGGATCGTCAAAAACCCCGGTCGCTTCCTCAAAACTGATTCCATGTTTTTTCTTGTTTAGCTCGTTTTTTTCATTATGCCATATATACCGGTCTTTGTAGAGTGTAAATTCTTCCTGCATTATATAAACGATCCTCCGTTGATTTTCCAGTGGTAGCAGCTTGTTGTATCCGCCGCCTTTGGAGTGTTCTTTCCTGGCCGCCCACTCGAAATTTGCCATTCTGGGAATGGAAAGATCTCGTATTTCCGCCATAATAATTGGACGCTGCCGTTTTGATTTGTCGTATGTTTCAAAGAGGCATCCGTATTTTTTGAACTTCCCTGAACCATACGCATATAATTATTCAGTTCAAAATTTTCATCTTTTTTTATGAGTGAAAAATCCAGATCCAGTGAAAACCTGTCAAGGCCGTGCAGGATTCTGAGCGCTGTCCCGCCATGAAAAGAAACCTTTTCAAAAAATATTTCACCTTCCAGCAGCGCACGTTTCATCTGGGCTCTCCTGGCACGGGAATCGGGCATAAGAACTTCCAGATTCCGGGCGGTAAATATGGCAGGAAGGTCTTTTTTTGAGAATTTCCTTTGCAATTTCAGTCATGGCAATGCCTTTTACTCAATTCCAATATATCCTATATTCTCTTTCTGTGCAAGCAAATCGGCGATAAAGAGGCCCTGTAAAAAGAAGATTTCGCCGGTCATCGGCTTACAGTTGATGATAGCTCTCAGTTCATTGGTTTTTTGACAGGGGTATTCCGAGAGGAAGGGCGGAAATACGGGAAGCGATGGAAATATTAAAGATCAGGGACATCAGCTTCAGGATTCATGGAAGATCGGGACTGGAATACCCAGACCGGTGAATTGTCAAATTATTCGGCTCATTACAACTACACCGAAGGGACACTTGTCTTGGATTACAAGGCAGGCGTCTCCATTCCCCTGGATTCCCGGCTTCTGCTGAAACTATACCTCGGGTTTTCCTGGATGCATTTCAACTGGAACGCCAGGGACGGATACGTCATGTATCCAAAAGATCAGTTTGGAAATTACCTGAATGACACGGCCCTGCGCCCTGATGAAAAAAAGGACGTGTGGTCAGGCCCGGCGGTTACCTATTCCCAGGAATGGATTCTTTTCTTTCCCGGAGCGGATCTGTCTTTACGTATTAACCGCTTTTTCAGTACGGCCTTCTCCTTCCAGGGGAGCCCTTTTATATTCTGCAGGGCCAGGGACGATCATTTTGCAACCGGAACGGAATACTCAGACAGCATGGATTTTGGCGTTTATGTAGAGCCCTGCGCTGAAGTCTCTTTTATTCCCACAGAACGGCTTACCCTCTCCCTGTACTGTTCCTGGAGAAACCTTGAGGCCGGTCCGGGAAGTTCCGGTTTCCGAAAAACCGGGGTACATACCGGGGGTATAACTACCGAATTGGAAAATGCGTCGGGCGCCGCATGGAAGGCAATTGATGCGGGAATTACGGTCGGTCTCCGGTTTTAGCGGGGGAAGGGCTATTTTTTATCGAATAAGAAACCGCTTGACATTTCTCATAGACGCCGTTTCCCTGTATCCTGCCGTTACCAGTTTCCTCGCCCCGTTAATATGGTATTAAATTTTGAGGATCCAAAAACCATGGTAGCCCCCTTTTCCTTTCAAAACAATCTACTTTATATTTAAGTACCGTTTTCTTATCATTTTTGCCATCAAATGAATAAATGTGTATTAGATCAATTTCAATTTCATCACCATCATTAAGACTGTCTTTGAAAACTGAGTCGTAATTAATTTTTATATCATCGCAGATTGCAAAAAAATAACCATCAAGCGTTTTTCCCTCATTTGATATTTTTCTTTTTGCATTTTTAACAAAATAACACTTTCTGCCATCTAAGATAAAATATAATTCCTTTAAGTGAATTACACGATGAGGTTTTTTTGTATGTATAATCATTTGCCCATCAGCGAAAAATGCCCCTTTAACTTTAGTAAAATCAATAAATATTTCCTGTTCTTCACCCCAGTTATTACCCGTTAGCATTGGGTGATAAATAGGCCTAACGTAATAATCCTTTATTATGGTTTCGGTTGAACAACCGGCATACATCAGTATTAAAAAAACAAATGTTATTCCTGTTTCTTTATCGCTCATTACCATCTCCTCTGATCTAAAATTTTGTATGGCAAGCTATTTAACATATAAACCTCTACCATAAGTAGAATTTATAATTCGCTTATTTGCACTACTATATATATCATTTATGACCTTAGCAAAAAGAATATTAGGATATTTTTTATCAAAAGGAGACATATCATATGTGTAATGTGCTCCCAGCTTTAATGCATTCCTATATTGTTCATCCGCATAATTATATGTACCGCGATACACTTCGCTGTTAATTTGTTCAAGCCTTTCTGTAATTTTATTTATACCGAATACAACCGTCTCAGAATGACCCCCCTCTGCCCGTCCTACCGCCGTCGCCATAAAGTCAAACATGGCTCCTATGTTTGCCACATTGAGCGTAATACCCCCCATGTCGTCATACGCAGAGCGCATCGCGTTCCCGAACACACCCGCTATGTCCCCGTTCCCCCTAAAAATATCTGTCTGGTGCAATGAATATTCCTTTTTTAGCCACTGCCTCATATTCAATAATTTGCACGGAAACCGGTTCGCCATCAAAAGAATACTCAATTATCAATCTAAAATAAAATGTATCCCCTAACTTTTTCTTAAAGATTTTTTCAAGATTCGCCTCGCATAACCGTATCTTTTTACTATTCCCTCTCCAATACCACCCGTTTCCTGTTTCATAGTTTTCGGGTGCCAGGCTGTAGCTTTTATCGGCAAGAAAAATAAAACTCCCTGTATCCCATTCACCGGTCATTTTGTATATATATAGTTTTGTATAAGGCTTATTCACAAAAAGACTTGTTAAAAATTCCTGTTTAAAACTATTTGCTACACCAGGCATGAAAATAGTGAATACCTGTGGATATGCAGCGCCAGCGGCCAATCTTTCTTCAGCTCTGAACGGCGGCTTTTCAACGAGCGGATAAAAGAAATATTCTATTTTTGGATGAGTAATTCCCGCACAGGCATTAAACAGCATAATAAATGCCCCTATCACAATATACCATAGATACCCCCCAGTCATTCGATTTTTCGCATACATATTTTATTTGTCCTTTATGGGCGGCCAATATTCGCTGTTCTTTTTATTTGTAAAATAAAAATTAAGCCTATACTGGTAACCCAATTCTTTGAACGGTTTTACGTCATACTTATCATGAGCTCCGCCAAATAAAGTATTAGCTATTGTCGCGTTAACATAGTTATATGTTCCTTTATCAGGATATGAAGAAACCACATTTTCCTTGAAATCAATTACAATTTCACGCCCGTCGGGATGCACAAATTTTGCGTTTAAATATCTCACATCGGCATTTGTCTGGTGGTATGCCGAACCCCAACTTTTCACTTCATTCCATCCATTTTCTTTGTCTTGCAATTCATCAAGCGTATAATTCATTGTGCCGTCTGTGTTCAAATTCATGAAATCTCTCAAATTTTCATTCATGAATTGCCTGCGGTTACCGTATTCGTTATTGGTGAATAATTTGGATAGAATAGTATCTTTCTTGAACAATTCTTTCAATATCATTTGATCCCGGAGTTTGCGCAGATCTCTTGCGGTATCTCCTTTATCTTTACCTAAATATGCGCTTCCCACAATAACTTTGTTTTTCAAATAATTAATTTGCTGGTTACCGTTCATAAGTGCAAAATCACTTACGGGGCCGCTGGACAGGGAATATCTTAGCGCATCAATATAGTCACCGGCATTTAATCCGCCCCCGGCGTTTCCTAACTGAATAGAGGCGCTGCCGGTATTCCACATGTTATTTATTATTTCTACGGCTTTTTCATTCCCAATCCCCAAGAGTTTTGCCAGTGAAGTCGTATAATCACTGTCATCATCCATCCCCAGGCTTTCTAATGATATAAGCTCTTTTCCTGTTTCAGCACTGGTAACCGTTGCTCTGCCGTCAAACAATAATTTCCCGTCATCGGTAAGCTTCCAGAAATCCCCGCTGGAATCATACGCTTTGTCCACATACCGGTCAAACACACTCCAGTCCCCGGTTTCCATGGCATAATCATATAATGCCAGTTCAAGCCCTAAGCTCCCGCCCGTATTGAGCGTTACTTCTGTTCTCATCAGGGCGGCCATCTGCGTATGCGCCAATACCGCCTGCCGTGTTTCAACCGTGTTGTCAACCGCTTCTAGCCCGTCCCGGTAGCTTTCATGCCCCAATACCACTGCGGTATTATTTATGTTCCCCTGGTCTTCTATCTCTATTATCCGGCGGCTGCTGTCTTTTTCATCCCGTACCGTATTCCCGTCAGGAAGGCCGTCCCCATCATTGTCCGTTATGGTAAGGATATCCACCCCGCTTGCAATCCGGGCAGAGGTGTTTTCCTGGGTAAAATCCCCGTATATATAGTTCTTCAATACCGCCCGCTGGTTATCCGTGCCTTTCGCATACGCCATCATACCGGCATAGTCCAGACCACGCTTTGCCACGTCGTACAGCGAGCCCCCGACGTCTATGCCTCCCGTTCCTATCCTGCCTTGTACCCCGTCCCGGCCCAGCGTCAGTTCCAACACCCCTACGTCAACATACTTCGAGGCTCCGTACAGCGCATCCGCCGTCTCAGAATGCCCCCCCTCTGCCCGCCCTACCGCCGTCGCCATAAAGTCAAGCATGGCTCCTATGTTTGCCACATTGAGCGTAATACCCCCCATGTCGTCATACGCAGATCGCATCGCGTCCCCGAACACTCCCATGACGTCCCCGTTCCCCCAGTCCTGCTCCGCAAGGCTATAGGCCAGATGCGTCCCGTATCTCGCCGCTTCCCCGTATCCTGATGTCAGCAGTTTCCAATAGTTAAACATAGCACTTTGCCATTCAATTTTCAAGTCTTTTTTCTCCGGGGCCTGCTG
>JAIRXN010000105.1 GCA_031268245.1 Treponema sp.
GGGGAAACAGGGCGGCATTGCGTATGTTACCCACAACCCCGGCACTTCCCCGTACTTTGCCCGTATGTACGGCCCCCGCTCGGAACTGAAAACCTACGCGCCCAACATCAGGACCCTGGACTTCCAGACCCCCGGTTTTGATGCCGCCGCCACCAAACAGGTTGTCGCGGACTGGATCACCCGTTTTGGGCCCCAGCTCAACGCCCTGTTCCTGGCCGACGATTCGGCTCACGCTATCGGCGCCGTTGACGCCATCAAAGAAGCGGGCAGGACGGACATTCTTATCGTAGCCGCGGGCAATTCAAAAGCGGGTATGGACCTGGTAGCCTCCGGCGACGTGCTGGCCATTACCTATCAGACCGCGGAAGGCGACGGCGCCGCCTGCGTTAAAGCCATGGCCGACTTCTTCAACGGCAAGTCCCTTCCTGAACTGGGATACCTCGCCCAGGACATTATCACCAAATCCAACGTAGCGGGATTCCAGCCGCCGCAATGGTAGTACGTTTCTGAAATACAGCGGAGAAAATCGCCGTGCGGTTTTCTCCGCTCGCTTTATGGAGAACTAATTATGGGGAAACTCTTTAGTGTAGGCGGATTAAGCGGCGGGGCGATTGGGTTTTCCGGGCCGGAAGAGGTCTTAAAACCGGATTGGAATCTGAGCGCCGGGGACAAACGGCTTCTTCGCGAACTTGCAAAACAGTACAAGGAAATCGCAGCCAATCCTGCAAATGACGAGCGGAGGCGGCGCGGTAAAGACATGCACTCTCTAAAGCCTGTTCGTCCGCCGGTATTGATAGATGAGCTTCCATGGAACGAAATGAACTGGAATGGAGAGCTTACCCTGCACTGCGAATCCGAAGAAGGGCGTATCCTGGAAGATTTTTTCAGGCGCAGTCTTTTCCGCTGGAAGCATTTTCAGGTTGATATGGTTGTAGAGGATGCGCTCTACCTGATGAAGGCCTATACGAATACCGGTATAGGAATCGGCATAGATGAAGACATTCTGGTAATGGACAAGGATAATGACGTTGTCTCCCACGGCTACAAGGATCAGCTCGATACCGAAGCCAAGCTGGAAGCGCTCAAAGTTCCTGTCGTCAAGGCATATCCTGAAATCGACGGGGAAAATGCGGCGGCTCTTTGCGAACTCTTTGACGGCATACTTGATGTCCGCCTCCGCGGACACTTTGTCAGACTTTCAACATGGGACTCTCTTTCGATGTATCGCGGTGTTACCCCCTGCCTTGAAGATATCGTTGAAAGACCTGAGTTTATTCACAAAACCATGGCAAAATTTACCGAACTTGGCATTGCGGCTTTTGACCAAATGCTTGCGCAAGGTTTACTTGACTGGAACATTGAAACTCTACACTGCACCCCGGCTTATACAAGCGAACTTCCGGCCGAAGATTACACCGGTACTGTCAGATACAAGGATCTGTGGTATCGCGGGATGGCCCAGTGCCTTTCCATGGTATCCCCTGCGATGCGGAAAGAATTCGAGTTTGACTATATCCGGCCCTTCATGTCGCAGTTCGGTCTTGTGTATTACGGCTGCTGCGAGCCTATGGATAACTGCATGGATATTCTTAAAACATTTCCCAATATGCGAAAAATCGGCTGCAGTCCCTGGGCGGACGTCCGGCGGATGGCTGAAGAATCCGGCGGGCATTTCGTTATAGCCCGAAAGCCGAATCCCGCGGCCGTTGCAATGGTGATTGACGAGGATGCGCTGCGCCGCGAAATAAGCGAAACGGTGGATGTCTGCATGGCAAACAAATGTCCGTATGAGTTTGTCCTCAAAGACGTGAGTACCGTAGGTAAAAAGGCGGAAAATATTTTTACCTGGGCGCGAATAGTTACGAATGTTCTGGATACATATTACGGCTAAATTTCGGTTTGGAGTACCAGAGATATATGCAATCGCTTAATCAAGACAGAGACATCCTCCGGGAGCTTGCCCGGAAAGTTGCCGAAATCGCGGCCTTGCCGGTGCAGGAAGAAAAAAAGCGGCTCTGGAGAGCGCTCAACGGCCTTTCGCCCGAAAGGCCCATGGTCACGATTGACCAGGTTTGCTGGAACGAACTCAATGCCGATGAGGCGCTCAGCCTGAGATGTTCCGATGAACTCTGCCGTTTTTATGAAGACCGGTTCCGCAAAGTCCTCTACCAGTGGGAAAAGTTCCCTGTAGACATGGTTGTGGAAGAGTATATCCGCGTTCCCCTGGCCCTGATCGACGCGCCCACGGCGGTAAATAACCTCCCCGGCTCCATGTTCGGCATGAAAATCCAGGAGCACACCCTGGCCACCGATGCGGACAACGATGTGGTGAGCCACGATTATGAAAACCAGTTCACTTCCATCGATGATGTCATGCAAAAAATCAGGATGCCCGCGGCCGGTCATGATGAGGCGGAAACCCAAAGGCGCATGGAAAAGGCCCACTGGCTTTTCGACGGCATCATGCCCCTGCGCGAAGAAGGCTGGGGCTACGACCCTTATCTCTCCTGCTGGGATCCTATCGGGATGTGGATGAGCATGACGGATCTCCTTATGGGCCTGGTCGATAATCCTGACTTAATGCATGCGCTCATCGGGAGACTTGTAGCGGCCTATATGTCCATGCTGGATCAGCTTGAGGAACAGGGTCTCCTCTACCGCTACCCCCAGGCTACGATTCATACCACGGGCGCCTGGACGGATAAGCTTCCCGCGCCCGGCTTTGACCTCAAACGGCCCCGTACCAGGGATCTCTGGATGTATGCCATGGCCCAGCCTCTCGTTTCGGTTTCGCCGGCCATGTACGAGGAATATGAAATCGACTACCTTATGCCCATCTTCAGCCGCTTCGGTCTTGTGTATTACGGTTGCTGCGATCCCCTGGAACACAAGATGGACGCGGTTCGCCGCATCCCGAATCTCCGCAAGGTCTCAGTCAGCCCCTGGGCCGACCGCCGGAGCATGGCCGAGCAGTTAGGCTGCAACTATGTCCTTTCCAGTAAGCCCAACCCGGCCTTCCTCGCATGGGATAATTTTGACGAAGAGGCCGTTAGAAAGGATCTGATGCAGACAAAGGATCTGGCCCGGCAGTACGGCTGTCCCCTGGAAATTATCTTTAAGGACATAAGTACCGTACACCGCGATCCGTCGAGACTTACAAAAATAGCGAATATTGCGATGAAAATCGCGTGTGATTGAATAACTCTATTTTTTTTAACAGGAGAAAACTATGAAACGTTACGGTTCGGTAATAGGCGTGCGGCCTGAAAAACTTGACGAGTACAAGAAACTCCACGCTGCGGTGTGGCCGGATGTTTTAAACATGATTAGGGCATGCAATATCCGCAATTATTCCATTTACTACCGGGACGGCTTCCTTTTCAGTTACTTCGAGTATACCGGCAATGATTATGAGGCCGATATGGCAAAAATGGCCGCCGATCCTGCGACTCAGAAGTGGTGGGATGTCTGTAAGCCTTGCCAGAAAGCTCTGGATACCTGTGGGGAAGGGGAGTGGTGGGCCGACGCGGAAGAAGTGTTTCACTGCGATTAAAGAAATTTTAGTCCTGAAACCGGACCGGAGGAGAAAATAATGAATACAAAAGAACAAAAAGAAGTAAGAATGCGCGCTGCGCTTGCCAATAAGGAAGCTGACAGGGTACCGGTTTCCGATTTTTTCTGGACCGGCTTTATGTTAAATGCAAAAGAAAAATGGGGAGATGATCTTGACATATACCGGAAGTTCGATCTCGATTATATTGTTGTTAATCCTAACATGGATCCGGTAATCCGGGATTTTGAAATTCTCGAAGACGACGGGGTTAATGTCAAATTGCGTACCGGCTTTGGCGCTACAATCAGGAGATCCGGCTCGGCGCCCATGCCCCACTACGACACATTTTCGGTAAGCGAACCGGAAGAAATGGAAGAATTCGTTATTGAGAGCGCCAGGGACAAACGACGGCTCTACCGTACCGGAGACGATCAAATAAACGGCGTAGGGGACGCTATAGGAAGAAACATCCCCTCCTGGACTGAGCGGGTTGACGCATACTGTAAAGATTTCCCCGTTTTCGGCTCCATCTGTGAAGGCTACGAATACCTCTGGCGCTGCATCGGGACGGAGAATTCACTCATCTGGATGATGACCGAACCTGAGATGTTCGGCGCGTTTGTGAAGCGGCTCGGCGATTTCCTGGTAGGGCTCACGGAATACCAGATTGAAGAAAGCAGAGGAAGGCTTTCGGGAATGTATGTCTGGGGCGATGTGGCCTATGTTAACGGCATGCTCTTCAGCCCCGCAATCTGGCGGGAACATTTCAAGCCCATTACCGAGCGGATAATCAGCGCCTGCCACAAGGCGGGGCTTATGGTCATATACCACGGCTGCGGAAACGCAAGCCTCATTTACAACGACTTTGTTGACATTGGTCTTGACGGTTATAACCCTGTGGAATGTAAGGCCCATCTTGATGTGGTGGAACTGAAGAAGGATTACGGCGGGAGGCTCTGCTTTGTGGGGAACTACGATGTGCGGGAACTCGAAAGCGGCGACAGAAACCGTATCAAGCGGCAAGCCCTTTACAAGCTGCAAAGCGCCCTGGGCGGCGGCTGGATCTGCCAGAGCGATCATTCGGTTACCAGCGGCGTTTCCCCGGATTCCTACGCGTACATGGTGGAACTGATACGGGAATACGGCACATATCCCCTGGATCTGGGCCGCATAAAGAAAGAAATAGCCGAACTGGATCAAAAAATAGAACATCAGCCGGTGTTTTAGGTGTTTTATAGTACCGGGTATTCTTTCCGCAATATAGACACGCAGAGTTCCATTTTATAGCATGAAAGGGTGAAATCTTCGGAGCCGAATGAATATTGGAGTACATCCCGGCTTTTGCGGCTCCTTTGGCCCCTCATCATCGATCAAATCCTGATAGTCCTGATAGGAATAATTGATACTGTAATGGTCGCCCATTTGGGGGATGCGGCGGTCGGCGGGGTATCCCTGGTGGATTCTATCAACGTGCTGGTGGTGAATGTCTTTTCCGCCCTCACTACCGGGGGCGCCGTTGTATGCAGCCAGTATCTGGGCCGCCGGAATCCATCCCAGGCTTCCGCCTCCGCAAAGCAGCTCGTCTATATCACGATTCTTATTTCAGGAGCCCTGGTCCTCCTCATGTTTCCCGGCAGGCTTCTGGTTTTAAAGCTTATCTACGGCCACATCGACCCGGGAATAATGAAAGAAGCGGAAATTTATTTTTTCTTTACGATTCTGAGCTATCCTTTCATTGCCCTCTACCTGGCAGGAGCGGCTCTTTTCAGGACCATGGGTAACAGCCGGGTGGGCATGTGGATCTCCTTCCTTATAAATGTCCTCAACGCCGTGGGAAACGCCGTTTTTATCTATCTCTGCGGCTGGGGCGTAGCCGGAGCCGCTGCGGCCACTCTGATAAGCCGCTTCGTTGCGGCCCTGGTCATCATGTACCTGCTTGCGAACCTGAAAGAGGCCCCCATAAACATCAGGGGAATGTATCCTGTCAGGATTCTGCCTTCGATCATCAAAAGTATACTCAAAGTAGCTGTTCCCAACGGAATTGAGGGAGCTACCTTTCAGGTCGGCAAGCTGGCCCTGGCCCAACTGGTTTCCACCTTTGGCGCCGCTGCCATTGCGGGTAACGCGGTGGGCAACATCTTCATGACCATGGGGAATCTGCCCGGCATAGCCATTGCCCAGGCCATGATCCCTGTAGTAGGACAGTCGGTGGGGGCCGGGGACTTTGAGGGAGCAAAACGCTATACCAAAAAACTCATGTTTTATAGCTATGTTGCGATGATCTCCTTTAACACGCTGAACCTCCTGTCCATGCCCCTGGTATTCAAACTATTCGCCATGTCGGCGGAAAGCCTCGCCTATGGCCGGCTCTTTGGAACAATTTTTTGCACCGCCGCCATGGTTTTTTGGATCCCCGCCTACGGCCTCCCCTTTGCCCTGAGGGCAGCCGGAGACGCAAAGTATACGATGATAGTCTCCGCCATCGCCATGTGGGTTGTCCGGGTAGGGGTAGCCTATCTCCTGGCATACGCCTTTGGCGTGGGCGCAGTCTGCGTATGGATCTCCATGGTCTGCGAATGGCTGGTCAGGGGAGGAGGCTATATCGCCAGGTGGAAGAGCGGGAAGTGGCAGGAGAAGCGGATTATCTGAGGAAGAACGCGGTTACGCATCCGAACAAAGCTGCTTTCCATACCGCAGCGCCTCATCCAGAAGGGAGCGGAGGCTTTCCAGCGGGGTGTCCGCCGTCATATTGTTACCCGCCGCGAGAATGAGACGGCCGGATTTCCGGTAATAGGTATCGAACATGAAGCGAACTTCCCGGCGGACATCTTCGGGGCTGCCGTAAGGGATGGTATGCTGCACATCCATGCCGGCCCAAATACAGATATCATTGCCGAAATCCGCGGCGATTTCTTTTTCATCCATGGTATACTTTTGAATGGGATGGAGTACGTCCAGGCCAATCTCTAGTAGATCCGGAATAAAGGTTTTGATATTCCCGCAGGCATGGAGCCAGAAATGCATGCCCAGACTGTGGCAGTGGGCGATGAGTTCCCTGTAATAGGGTTTAAAGAATTCCCGGAATATGTCCAGAGAAAAGAAGGGGCCGGTCTGCATGCCGATATCATCGCTGGTCCAGATGGCGTCAAGCCCCAGTTCCCTGCGGCCTCTGGTGAGGATGGCCTTGTAAAAACCGGTCAAAGCCCGGAAGAGACGGTGAACTTCTTCACCATTTTCGTAGAAATCGCAGAGCGCATTTTCCATCCCCCTGAGAGACCAGAGCCGCTCAAAAAGCCAGTACCACCAGAGCCCTACCCGGTAGACCCCGGTATCCGCCGGCGGATCCTTGGGAACAAGCCCCGGATATTCAGGATTGGGAAAATCCGCAAGCACCCCGTCAAGTTTTGCCCAGTCGTCCAGGGCGCTTACGGCGTCCAGGGCTGTACCCCGGGGGAAGGGATTATCAAAGTTAAGCCACCGGTATGAAGGATCATCTCCGGGAGCGTCAAAGACCTGGGGAATATTCAGGTAGATTTTTATTATATCCGAGGGATACTGAGCCAGCACTTCCCTGTACTGCGGGGTTCTGTCTCCAAAGATGTCCGGATTAATCCATTCGTGAACCGCCATGGGGATACGCCGGGCCGATCCCTTTCCTTCGATTACTTTTTTTAGTTCTTCCCGGCCCAGGGGTTTGTCCAGCAATGTCATAGTCCTATCCTTTGACGGCCCCTGCCATGAGGCCCCTGATAAAGTATTTCTGTCCCACCACGGTGAGGATTATAATGACCGGTACGCAGGAGAGAAAAGCTCCCGCCAGCGGGGCGCCGTAGGAGATCTTGTAAAAATTTTGAAGCCGCATAAGGCCGATGGGCAGAGTATACATTGCTTCCTGGTTAAGATAAATAAGGGGAGTCATAAAATCGTTCCAGCAGGTCATAAAGTTGAGAACCCCCAGGATTCCGAGGCCCGAAACGCTTAAAGGTATGGCGATCCGGGTAAAAATGTAAATCTCGCCACAGCCGTCGATGGTGGCGCTTTCGTACAGCTCCCGGGGAACCTGGCTCATAACCTGGCGGACCAGAAAGATGCCGAAGGAATTCATCAGCGCCGGGATGAGCATGGGCAGATAGGTACCAAAGAAGTGGAGGGCCCGGTACATCTGAAAAGCCGGTACCAGATAAACCTGGGAAGGAATAAGCATGGTCAGCAGAATAAAACTGAAGAGAATGTTTTTGCCCCGGAAGCGTTCAAACCGGGTAAACCCATAGGCTACGCCCCCGCTGAACAGCATGGTTAGTAAGGCGTAAGCGGCGGAAACCATAAAACTGTTGCCGAACTGCCGCCAAAAGGGTATGGCGGTAAACAGGGTACGGTAATTGTCCGCCGTACCGTCCTGCGGGAAGATACGGAGGGGAGAGCGGTTCATCTCCAGATCCGTTTTAAATGAGCCGGATATCATGATCACAAAGGGATAGACAACCACGATGATGATCACCAGGAGGAGCAAGTTAAAAATAAGACGTTTTATGATTTTTTCGCCCATGCCGGTTTTCATAACAGCCCCTCCTCATCGTCCCTCATGATTACCGTCCGCTGCAGGGTGGTAAGGACAAGCAGGATCACCGCAATAACATAACCGATGGCCGCGGCGTAGTTAACCTGGTTCTGGCGGAACATGGTGTTGTAGAGGTGTATTACCGGGTAGAGGTAGGAATTCCTGGGACCTCCGCTGTAACCTATCATGGCGATCACGTCGCCAAAGAGGGCGAAAGAACCGGTGATAGCTACAAAAACAATGAATTTCATGATGGGCCTTAAAAGGGGGAATTTGATGTGCCAGAATTCCTGCCAGGGGTTTGCCCCGTCTATGCGGGCGGCTTCTCCCAGTTCCGGGGGAATACTCTGGAGGCCGCTGAGGAAGTAGAGGCTGTTTACTCCGAAATAGCGCCAGATCCCGATAAAGACCATTACCCCTATGGAGTATTTCGGATCCGTAAGAAAATTGTAGGGGCCAAGGAAAATGAGATTCAGGAGGGCGTTAAGAACACCCCCCCGTTCCCGGAGAATAAATTTAAATACAATCCCCACCAGTATTACCGAGGTAACATTGGGGATAAAAAATATGGTGCATATCGGCCCGCTTTTTGCCCCCATAAGTTTACTGTTCAGGAGCAGAGCCGCCCCAAGGGCCACCGGCAGGATGATAAAAATACTCCCCAGGGTATACAGGAAGGCATTGGAGATGGATAATTTGAAAAGGTTATCGGCAATGATTTTTTTATAGTTTACCAGTCCCGCGAAGGCCCCCCTTTCCTGGAGAGAAATAATAATGCCTGAGATGAGGGGGTATAACCCGAAGATTGCAAACATGATAAAAAACGGGGAAATAAACAAATAGGGCTGTACCTTCTTCAATTTCAAAGGCCGTTTCCGTTTACCGGTTGCTTCCATCATCTTCCGCCTTCCTTAGGCCGCATCAGCGGTTCTTTATCGCTTCGGCGCCGAGATT
>JAIRXN010000195.1 GCA_031268245.1 Treponema sp.
GGCGCTGTATCGCCCCCCGCTTTCTTATCGTACTGGGAATTTCGGGATCGGTACAATTTATGGCGGGAATACAGGGAGCGCAAAAAAATTTGCGCCGTGAACATTGATCCGGAAGCGCCGATACTGAAGATCGCGGATATTCCCCTGATCTGCGACATCTACCAAATCGCCACAGCCTATGAATCCACTCGTATTCACGGTTAAATTGTTTAATGCTTTCGTATCCTGCCGAATGGACGGCAACTTACATGGCGCAAGGCCCTTTCAGAGCCGCATATTACCGATACGTATAACGTTCCATGAAAGAGGGCTGACGGCGGTTTTTATCCCTTTATCCGATTTTTGTATATCGTCAACGATTTCCGGCTTGATAAGATTGTGGTTTTTCAGGTTAGACCGGTTTCCCCTATTCCTCTTCTTCGGTTTCTTCGCCGTCTTCTTCATCTCCGGCATCATCGTCCCGGGAGGCGGCATCGTCTTCAAGGCTCTTTCCGGTTCGTTTGAGGGATTCATAGCAATTGATCCCCGCCTGGGCGATGGTCTGGTCATCCTTGCCGGAGAAACCGGCAAAGGCGCAGATACAGTTCCCGTCGTCGCTGATCACCGAACCCCTCCAGAACGATTCATAACCGAGAACCTGGTAGTAGTTGGTACCCGAATTTTTGCCTGTTCTGCGGGAAAAGGCGATCTTTCCGTGAACCAGCGCGTCAAAATTGGTTCCGTTATTTATCACCAGTTCGTCTTCATAGTTGTAATCCCGGTATGTAATGCCAAAACTACGCTGGGTAGTGTCCCACTGTTCGCCGTTCTTCTCATCCCTGATCTGAGCCACCAGGACTCCCCGCTTACCGTCCTGGATATAGCCCTCATTCGCATCAAAGATCTTTTTCGCCTTTCTTTCCATGGCATTCAAAATGGCATTTCTGTCCATAAATCCACCTTATAAAACGCATTTGCACAGCGTTTCAGACACTATCTATATACCCCGGCCGGAAACCGGGGCCTGAGACGGTATATACCTTTAGTATACCCCATGACCTCATTTTGAGCAAGGAATTCCGCATGTATTTTTATGCCCCCCTCTTAAACTGCAGAATATTCCCGAACACCTCGGCGGTAACCTCTCCTGCGGCCTCAAGGTTCTCCTGAATAATATGATCCGCATACTTTTCAAACACGGCCATACTCTTGTGCCCGGTAATCCGGATCACCTGATCGGGCGCCATGCGGTCAACCATCCGGGCGGCATAGTAGTGCCGGTGACTGTGAAAAACGATATTCCGGGCGGCGGCATCAATGCCGTAGTCCCTGCAGACTTTTTTCAGCCCCTTGAGAAACAGTTCTTCGGCCATGGGTTTGTCCTGGAGAGGCCCATAGAATACAAAGGGATTATCCGTGCGGTGGGGGTTCTCTTCAATAAGCTCAAGCAGTTTTTCTCTCACCTCGGGGAGCAGAGGCACCTTCCGGCTCTCTCCGTTTTTCGGCGTTTTGAGACCGTCAATACGGCTCCAGGAATGACGGATATAGAGAAAATTTTCGGCAGCGCCGATGTCCCTCTTCCGCAATGCCAGAACCTCCCCTGCCCGCAGCCCTGTAGTAATGGCCAGCAGATTTCCTACATATACCCGTTTGTCTTTCCAGGAAACAGAAAAAATCTTTTCCGCTTCCTGAGGCGTCAACACTCCCCTTTTCTTTTCCGCTCCATGGAACTTGAGCATCCCGGCGCAGGGATTCAAGGCAAGCTTCCCTTCCTGACACGCCCACTTGAAGGGTGTAGTAATGGTATGCATTATCTGCTGAAT
This sequence comes from Treponema sp., assembly GCA_031268245.1. Lineage (GTDB taxonomy): Bacteria > Spirochaetota > Spirochaetia > Treponematales > Breznakiellaceae > JAIRNJ01. Next base: position 1,803 of record JAIRXN010000195.1, read on the forward strand.
GCTGTTCGGCCGCAGGCCCACATCGGCAAGGATATTGGCAAATTCCTTGAGGACATCACGGGTAATATCTCCGACATTCCAGCCTTCAAAGGACGGCGTTATATAATAATGTACTCTTTTCAGGCTCTCATGGCAATGACGTTTGCCGATGCGGTAGCCGTGAGTAAGTTTGTCCCGGACATAAGGAGAATTTTTGTAGTCCCAGAAGTTCTGTAAAAAGGCTTCCAGAGGAAGGGCCTCAATGCTGTCTTTCGGCCTGGCTTCAACCGGGAAGCCCCTGGCCTTAAGCTCCGCTGCAATCCGGAAGGCGTCTTCTTCCGTCAGATCGGTTTTTCTGATACTCCTGAGTATTGCTTCTACGCCGGTCAATCCGGCAGCCTGATCTACAATGACCATTCCTCCCAAGGTATCAAGATTACATCCATCGGACATGCACCGGGGAACCATGGAGGCTCTTTCAAAACTTCAGTCCGAGTTTTGCAAGAAGCTCTATGTATTATAAATTGAGCTTGTCCCGGAACCATTGAGGTTTTGGAACAAGCTCAAACGATTTTGAATCTCTTCTTTTTTGAATAACACACGGTTGCAGAGATTTGGGCATGACAATTCCTCCATTACTGGAAAAAAAATAAACGCACGATAAACGCACGATGCCATGCGATTCTTAGGAACTGTGCAAGAATAAAATGTACAACATTTTATTCTAAGTGCTTATGCAATAAGGAAATAACATGACCAAATGGTCATGTTATTTCCGCATAGTTCCTTGGGTTTTTATAAAATACTTATGCGTAAATCCTTGCAATATAAGCATTTACAATGGGCCCACCAGGACTTGAACCTGGGACCGACGGATTATGAGTCCGCAGCTCTAACCAACTGAGCTATAGGCCCTAAAATGCCGCAGACGGGCTTCCCTCTGCGGTAAAAATACTTATACTCCGAATACACAAAAAAGTCAATTGAACTTGTTACGAAATTTGAGATTTTGGAACAGCCTCAGTTTAGGGTGAAACGAAGGGGCGTTTTTTTGCAGTAAAAAAGCTTATAAGCAGGGCTATGACATAGAGAACAAGGGATACATAGAAGACAGAAATGACGGAAAAGCGATTGGAAAGGAAGCCTCCCCCAAGGGCGAACAACGCATAGAAGGGAGCCGCCATAATACCGCTTGCAGCCGTGTAGATGGGTACCATTCCGCGTTCCGCATAGTGAATACTGGCTACCTGGGTCGCAAGGTTCATCCCCCTGGTGGCGGCGCTTACCAAAACAAAGAGCAGGAGGCCCCAGAGGGGAGAGGGGAGAAAAACAGCCAGGAGGCAGGCCAAAACTCCCGCGGAGACTGCGATCCGGGCCATAACAGCAGGGCCGAAACGATCCCCTATACGGCCCAAAATCTTGCTGCTTACCATATCGGCTACAAGGAGAGCGGTCGTCATTATCCCTACAATCGCGTCCGTTCCGCCTGAAAGGTTTTTTACCCGGATGATATAGAAAGGAATGCTCATATCCGCCATGGCCGCAAATATTCTGACGACAAGAAAATTGCGGTACGCAGTATTATTGCGGAGTATCTTTTTCAACTCATGGGGAAGCATGAAAAAATTGAGGCGCTTCCCGTGATCCTCCTTGACTTCCCGTATTCCCAGAGCCAGAGAAAGAGTGGAAAACTGGGCGACTACAAGGCCCAGGAGGAAAAGCCAGCGGTAATTCTGCGGAAAATCAAATTTCTCAAGAATGATTCTGATTGGCTGGGCCCCCAACACTCCCGCCAGGGAACCTACAAGGTAGTAAGATCCGTAAAACGAAGAAACATTTCTGTGTATGGTTTGTGAAACCATCGCTCCGTATACCGGGCTTGCAAGTCCTGCCGAAACCGCATAAGTGGCAAAGGAAAAGAAGAACAGAAGCAGAGCCATGTTCCGGCTGCCCGGAAGCGCAAATGTTGAAATAAAAATAAGAATAAACCCGATTCGCTGCGTAAGGCAGATCCATACGCTTGTCCATTT
>JAIRXN010000018.1 GCA_031268245.1 Treponema sp.
GAGAAAACCCATCGTGATCCGCTGGGAATAGAAGGCCCAGTAAACCGTGGCGCTTAGAAAGGGAAGGGCGAGAATGCCCAGGGATGCGGGAAGAATCACCCAGGGACGCCTGTTGAGTATCAAGTCGATAAAGAAGGGTATCCCCGCGGCCAGGGCCGTCCAGAGCAGGGGAATAAGCACCAGATGGAGAGGATCCCGCTGGATGGTCCAGCCTACAGCACGGATTGCCGCAACCGGGATGAGCCAGAGCAGCGTAAAGGGCAAAAAACCGTGAATAGTGCCGAAAACCCTAAAGACGATGAAGAGAAGATAGATCGCCAGGGGCAGAAGCACCGGAAGGCACACAACATCCACAAAGCCCGAAAGCCAGAGGGACAGGCCGAAACCGCCGCGGCTTACAAAGGAACCCAGAAAAAAACGGGTCACGGCGGTAATGCTTCCAAGAAGCAGGGCGCTTATTCCTCCTTCAAATACGGTGTCATCTGAAAGAGAGCGGGAAAAAAAATAAAAAGCCGGTATCCAGAGGAAACAAAAGAGACTCATAAGCCAATAGTAGACAAAAATCCTTACATTTTGCTATACTGGTTTAAGTGTCCTTGGTTTGTAACCGGACAGAATGAGGAGGCCAGTTGTCGGATAAGGATTTACGGATTAACGAACAGATTCGGGTGCGGGAGGTTCGTCTCATCAGGGATGAGGGGGAAAGGCAGGGTATTATGCCGACCCTGGAAGCCCTTGAAATTGCACGGGAACAGGGTTTGGATTTGGTGGAAGTAGCGCCTCAGGCAGTTCCGCCGGTTGTCAAGATTCTGGACTACGGTAAGTTTAAATTCGAAAACGAAAAAAAAGTCAGGGATTCCAAAAAAAAGCAGAAGCTGCTCAAGCTGAAAGAAATACGGATGCAGCCGAAGATCGACGAACATGATCTGGATTTTAAGTCCAAGCATGTCAAGGAATTTTTGAATGAGGGAAACAAGGTCAAGGTAACGATTCGTTTCAGGGGCCGGGAACTTGCCCACACGGAACTGGGTCTGGATGTCCTTAAGGATGTTCTGGCCCGGATTGAAGGGGAATATGTCATGGATAAGCCTCCGATTATGGAGGGTAAGTTTATGTCCATGATTTTAAGCCCCAAAGGAAAAAAAGGCGCCGGGTCTGCCGGAGCCTGAAACTATTATCGAGGTATTGTATGCCAAAAATGAAGACAAAGAAGAGCGCCGCAAAACGCTATTCCTTTACCGGCAGCGGAAAGGTAAAGTACAAGAAACAGAATCTCCGCCACATTTTGACTAAAAAGTCCTCCAAACGGAAACGGAATCTCCGCCATGCAGGTATTTTATCAAGCGATAATGTGTCCCAAATCAAGAAACGCCTTTTACCCTACGGGTAAAACTACAGGAGTATTACGATGTCAAGAGCGGTAGACGGGTCTAAACGGAAAGACCACCGGAAAAAAATTCTTAAACTGGCCAAGGGATACTGGGGCCGCAGAAAGAGTAACTTCAAAACTGCCAAGGATGCGGTAACCAAGAGTCTCTCCTACGCATACGCCCACCGGAAAGACCGGAAAGGGGACTTCCGCAGACTCTGGATCGTGAGAATCAACGCGATCTGCAGGCAGGAAGGGCTCACGTATTCACGGTTTATCGACGGTCTCAACAAAGCCGGGATCACGATCAACAGGAAGGTTTTGGCGCTGATGGCCAAAGATGATCTTCCCGCTTTCCGGGCGGTAGTTACAAAAGCCAAAACGGCGCTGGGAGCCTAGGCGATGGACAGCTTCGAGCAGTTTAAAATTCTTGAAACCAAAGTGGCCAGAACTATCGAGATTCTCGATACGGCAAAAAAGGACTGCAGCCTTGCCAGGGAAGAAGCCGCAGCCCTGCGGAAACGGAATGAAGAGCTTGAGGCTGAAAACAGGGATCTTGAGGAAAAGTTAAAAAAGAAGGATGAGTGGCAGGGGCAGTTCCAAAGCCGCCTTCTTTCGGTAATTGAACAGCTCAACAAGGTTGATGACGCTATAGAGCAGTCCCGGCCCAGAGAAGCTTCCCTTCTGCAGGAAGCAAAAAAGCTGCAGGCTCAGGAGCGTCCTGAACCCGAACCTGAGCCAAAGCCTGAACCCGAGTCAAAACCTGAACCTGAGCCTGAACAAGACGGGGGTGAAGAGTCCCTTCCGGCTTCCGAGTCTGAAAGCGAAAACGATTCAGACGGCGCGAGTGGAGAGTTGGATATCTTTTAGGGCAGGCGGAATGGAAACGGAGACCGATTTTCGACTGGAGATTCTGGGAAGCTCCTTTTCCATCAGAACCGGCGAAAAAGCCGAATATCTGGAAACGATTCAGGAAGAGTACCGTACTATTCTGGATGAAATTCTCCTTATTCCCGGCAATCATGAAGATCCCCTAAAAACTGCGATTCTGGCAGGTTTTATGCTGACTGAAGAACTGCACCGGCTGCGGACAGAAAATCCGGTAAAAGAAAACTTTACCAGCAGGCTTATCAAACAACTGGACGAAGCCCTGGAGCGAAACAATACTTAATAAACATGCAGCATATTTTTCCGCTACATAATACGGTAAAACACTACGACTGGGGTTCTGCGGAATGGATTCCTGAGTTAATGGGGGAGAAAAACCCCCTGAAGGAACCCTGGGCTGAACTCTGGATGGGAACGCATCCCCTCGGGCCTTCCGGGGTTTTTTTTGAAGACCGGGAAAGGGATCTTGGAGAACTTATCCGGGAGGAACCTGATTTTTTTCTGGGCAGGGAACTGTATAAGGCATGGGGCGGCCTCCCGTTCCTCTTTAAGCTTCTCGCCGCGGAGAAGCCTCTTTCCATCCAGGCCCATCCGAGTCTTGAGCAGGCCGGGAAAGGCTTTGAACGGGAAAACCGTGCGGGTGTCTCCCTTGAGGCTCCGGAACGGAACTACAAAGACCGCAACCACAAGCCTGAGATAATCTGTGCGCTTACAGGATTCGACGCATTATGCGGATTCAGGGAACCTGAGAAGATTCGTCATTCCCTGGAATCCCTCGTAAGACAGGCGGATGTCCTGAAAAGGGATCTTGAGCCGCTGATCCGGGCGGAAAACCTTAAAATTTTCCTAAAACGGCTTTTTGAACTCTCCGTGGAAACCAGAAAAGAGCTGACCCGGACACTCCTGGCCGGAATAGAGACCGATCCTCCTCGAGCCGGGCCTTTCATGCGGCGTTTTGCGGAACTTTACCCGGATGATCCTGCGATAATAGCTCCTCTTTACCTGAATCTTGTTCATCTGGAGAGCGGAGAGGCCTTATTCCTTCCCGCAGGGGTTCTCCATGCCTATATTCACGGTTTTGGGGTTGAACTCATGGCCAATTCGGACAATGTGCTCCGCGGAGGGCTCACGTCCAAGCACATGGATCTGCAGGAACTCATATCGGCGCTGGATTTTTCAGCCTTTACCGTGCAGATCCTGCATTCCGAAGAGAAGGCGCCGGGCCTTCATACCTATCCTTCCTTTACCGGGGAATTCAGCCTGATTCGGCTTGATTCAAGAGGTCATGAAACATGCGCGGCCCCCGCTGGCCGGCCCTGTATCGCAATAATCACCGGGGGAGAGGCGCTTTACCATGCTTTTGATGAAGAGATACGGCTTAAACAGGGGCAGTCGCTCTTTATCCCCGCGGGGGCGCCGGGAAACTTCACGGGGGACTTTAGCGCCTGCCTTGCCGCTCCGGGCAGGGCCCCTGCGGAGAAGTCCGGCCCGGTAAGAAGGAACGGGTAAAGGCTCCCCCTTGAAGATCTATGTGGACGCCGATTCCTGCCCCAGGGCCTGCCGGGAACTGATACTGAAACGGGCCGGGAAACAGGGGCTGACGGCGGTTTTTGCAGCCAACCGGCCCATTCCGGGGATCTCCGGCGAAAACACCGTGATGGAGATCTGCGTTTCCGGGGAAGGGGCCGCGGATGACCGTATCGTGGAACTTGCCGGGCCGGAGGATCTTGTCATCACCAGAGACATTCCCCTGGCTTCAAGGCTGGTGGATAAGGGCATTGCCGTACTGGACGACAGGGGCAGGAGCTATACTGCCGAAAACATTCGGGAACGGCTGTCCATGAGGAACTTCATGGTGGATCTGGCGGAAAGCGGCCTGGGGATGGAACGGAACGCCGTGTACGGCAAAAAGGAACTAAAATCCTTTGCCGATGCGTTTGACCGGGCTCTGGCGCATCTGTCGAAACCCTGAGGACTTGTTCCAAAATCTACACGCTCTTAATGCTCCGGATACATGCTTTGGATCTGCTTGATGCTTGGGAGGGCTTCAAAGAAACATTCTACCAGTTCAGGATCAAACTTTTGGCCCGACATTTTTTTGAGTTCCTCAAGCACCTGCTCTTCGGCCCAGGGCTCCTTGTAAACCCGTTTTGAGCAGAGGGCATCGAAAACATCGGCGAGGGCCACAATGCGCCCGGCGAGGGGAATCTCCTCACCTTTGCGGGGAATAGCCTTCCCTTCGGCATCGGCCTTTATGGGAGGAAAACCTTCCCTGAAGGGGTCAACCCAACCGGGGTAACCGGTACCATCCCAGTTTTCATGATGGGTAAGGGCAATATCCAGGGCCATCTTGTCGGTTTCGGAACGGATATTGCTGAAAATCGCCGCTCCTTCAACGGTGTGGGTCTTCATGATTTCGTACTCTTCGGAAGTAAAACGGGCGGGCTTCTTGAGGATCACATCGGAAATAGCTACCTTCCCCAGATCGTGGAGTATGGCCGCCGTTTTAAGATTATCGCAGAAGCGTTCCCGCTCTTTTTCAGAAACATTATGGCGGAAAGCCCAGCGATAGTAGATCTCCGCCGTATAGCCTGCCACACGCTTGACATGGGTTCCTGTCTCCTTGGGGTCTCTCATCTCCGCCAGCTTACTCATCCTGAGAAGCATTTCCTGCTTGTCCAGCGCCTGTTCCAGAACGGTAGTAACGGTAGAGGCAAAGTGAATGAGGAGGAGTTCGTCGTCCGAAGTAAAGGGAATAGTATTGCCGTCCTCATCCTTGGCATTGAGCATCTGGATAACTCCCAAAAGATCCCTCGTGGAGGTAAGCAAAGGGAAGGTAAGGGAAGAAATCGTCGTATACCCGGACAGTTTGTCAAAGGAAGGGTTAAAAGAATAGGGCGCAGCCTCCGGAATGTGATACATATCCGGAACATTAACCGGTTTTTTGGTGAGACCCACATAGCCTGAGATGGTTTTTTCGTTTATGGGCACGGAAAAGAAAGATATAACCGCCTTCTGGCCCGGGGGAAGCTCCGCATCGGTAGTATCATTCTGGGCAAATTTGATGGCAAGTTTGTCAATCTTGCCCCCTTTTTCTTCAACAGTTACTCTCTCGTAAATTGAACCGGCATCGGCATGAACCACCTTGCGGGCTTCAAACAGAATCCGTTCCAAAAGGATATCAACATCCTGGATCTTGGTTAACTCAGAATCCAGTTGAATAATGCTTCTAAAATCCGTATTTTTACCTGTCACGAAAACCTCCAAAACCAGATGTGCCGTTCCGGCATTTTAGACCATAGCCCGCGTAGCGTTGTTCACAACGCCTTAATATATATCAAAAACAGACATGTATCAATCAAGCTCCCCGCCCTAAAGGAGGCATCTTGCAAGGGTTGCTTTTTCAACTGCGAATAAAAAACCCCGGGGAAAGGAGTAACCCCGGGGCACAAAAAAAAGGAGGAACATGAAACAAACAATACTGCTACATATACAAACACAGATGGTTAAAAAAGGTAACAAGAAGCTATTCAACAAAAAAGGACGGAGATGCGGATAGCGGCGCAATTCAGCTTTACCGGTTTTTGCCCCACTCGGCAATGAAGTGTTCATAAGCGGCTATGGTCGCCGCCATGGTGATGTCCTGGACTTCGCCGCGGCCGAGCCAGCCGTCGCCATCCATGTTGTAGAGATGCCGGAGGGTTCCTTCCAGATCCTCAATGGTACAGGAAGAATCCTGCGCCCTGCGGCGTTCAAGTCCCCGCAGTTCGGCTTCAAAGGTTTCCCGGTACTTTATATCCTTCCAGCCGGTAGAATCTCCCACCCTATTCCTCCGTTCCGTATCGAATGCGGCGGACCGTTTCCAGAGGCAGGGAAGGGAAAAATGCCCGGTACGCGGGAGTAACGCTGAAGACACGCCTTAGTATCCAGGCGCCTCTTTCATTCAGTTCATATTCATAACGAAGGTCAATCTCTTCACCCAGAATGCGTACCATAAGGCCCTGTTCATCCCACTGAAGGGAGAGATCCTGCCGGAACAGATCATCCCGGGAACCTGACTGCATGTTCCAATAGCGAAGCCTGTTATCCTTTCCGTAGAGGGCGCTGCACTCCTCTGCGGCGGAAACAACACGGGTAATATTGGCCCGGCTGTCAAAGTCGTAGTATTCACGAACTTCAGTTTCCCTGCCGCGCCCTGCGGAGCTTTCCGCGGACGCTTCAGTTTCAGGATCGGATGGAGCTTCTCCGCCGTAGGAGCCTTCGATACCGCAGATTCTCAATTCCCCCGCGGCCAGGGTTTTGGGAAAGGCATAAAAACCGTATGGATTGCCGTACCGGTCATACCAGGTTTCCGTGGAAATATCCCCTGCTCCGCTCAAAAGAACATAGTAGAGGCTCTCTCCCCGGCTGACCGTATAGCCGCCGAAGTCCTGACGGTATTCATATACCCATCCTCCTTCACCGCCAAGAGCAAAGGACGGCATGTCTTCCCCGGAGGGAGATTGCAGCACTACCTGCAGAAGGACGCCTTCGCGGAGAAGCGGAAAGGCCCTAAGTCTTCCTTCGGCATCTTTTTCGAGGTACATGGCTCCGCCGGGTAATTCCAGACTGAGGGAAAGGGCCCCTGCGGGCAGGGTGAAGGCATCGGGAACCGCCTCAAGGGGCCAGTCGGGCCGCCAGATGATCTCCTGCCGTTTGATAATTTCCAGAACAGGCGAAACCGGGTAGATCCATTCGGCGGCCTCCCCTTCCCCCTCTTCATCCTGGGCAAAAAGCGGTATTACAAGGAGGGGGAAAAACAGACACAAAGGCAAAAAACGGCGCGCGTTCATTTTTTTCTGAAAAACAAGGCTATCCGGCCGGGGAAAACGCTTAACGCAAAGGCCCAGGGCATAACAAGGGCCTGGGTAACCTGATTCTGCTGCCAGAAACCGGGGCTAAGTTTTATCAGGATGCTGACCAGGCCTCCGAGAAACACATAGGTCCACAGAAATTCGAGAAACCTTTCGGCCATGAAGCGCCGGCGGCTCTGAGCGGAGAAGGCCCGGATAATCCCCAAAGGCACTGCGGCAAGGAGGAGAAAGTTAACAAAGATAACATTGCTGTTGTGCCAGGTATAATCATGGTCTGTAAAGAAGGTAAGGAAGAATAACAGCGATCCCGCGATGCCGAAGAAGAGCCCCAGTCCTGCCTGCAGGATGCCGTCTGTACGGCGCAGGGCCGTTTCCGCTTTTTTAAATTTGGGATTTCGCCCGAAAAAACGGATCAGAAATAGAACCAGTGCGATAAAAACGCCGAGGCAGAGTTCCCTGGGCCACTGAAGCCGGGGCTTGTCCAGGACAGGAGGCCGGTTCACCGAGCGGTTGCCCACCTCGATATCCGAAACAAGTTTCCGCGCTGCCCCGTTTTCATCGGTATAGCTGAACTCGCCGATCCGTGTACCGACTTCCGAGGGGAGAAACATTTCCTGCCATACGGTAATGGGGGTATCAATGTCCTGTCCCATCCAGAAGTTGAGAATCCAGTCCAGCAAAGGGTTAAACCAGGTATGCCGCCTTACATGCTGCCGCAGGGTAAAACGGCCGGGAACGCCTTCGTAGGTACTGCGGAACTGACCATCTGTAATCATGTCAATGATATTGAGGAGCGGACCTGTACAGTTATGCTTGAAATGGTGGTAAAGGTAAGCCCGGTTTTCCGGCAGCACATTGTTTTCCGCAAAACGGCGGATCTCTTCCTTTTTTTCAGGACTCATGTCGAGCGTGTAGAGGGTGATGTCCCGGTTGCTGCGCCGGTACACCCGGTAATTGAGATCCGCCGGGGAAACGCCGCACATATACACAAGACGGCCCATGGCAAAACTGCTGAAAAAACGATCCGCATCAAAGGAAAAAATGCCCCAATCGTAGAACCAACTGCTGCCTTCGGAGGCGTCTTCTATAACCAGGGCGATATGACCCCACCAGAAATACAGTTCGTCTCCGGGCCCGATAACGGCTACTTTGAGCGTAAGCCCTTCACCCCGCCCTGCGTCTTCCTGAGCCGGAAGGAAAAGGGCAATTCCTGTAAAGAGGAGGAAGGCCAGAAAAATTCCCCGGCGGGATGAAGCTTTCAATGACTCTCCCCAACCTGAAACTTCACGCAAAAGCGTGTTCCTGGGTATGGACCCGCCTGCAAATTAGGCGTCCAGCCCCAGATGCGCAAGGAAACCCTGCAGGTTGATAAAGTTACCATCGCGGACAAAGACTCCGTCCCGGTAGTAGCGGATATAGGGGATCTCCTGATTTCCAAAATGGTTCTCCTTGAATTCCATAAAAGACTCATGGCTTAAGCCGTTCCATCCGGCAATATCATATTCAGTATAGCAGATAGAGAAGCCCTGCGGATATACCGCCTCAAGGCGCTTTTCAGCCTCCGCCAGCCATCCTTTCACCATGATCCACTGGGGACACCAGCTTTGAGTCAGTATGATTGCCGCCGCGGGAAAGGAGATAAGCGGCTTATCAAATTCGCCGTGTTCCATGGCGTAGCGGCACTCCGCTTCGGTAAGTTTTCGCATAAATTCAGTATAGTGAGTCTCTTGCAAAACCCGGTTGGTTTTACAAGAGGCTCTTGCAGTTTCTCGCCTAACGGCTGCGAAACATGCATTTTTAAGCGATTACTCTTTCAAAACTGAAGTTTTGAAAGAGCCTCTAGTGAAAGGCTCTGAAAGAAAGAAGCCCGGCATAGCCGGCCGGGCTTTGCTTTTATCAGCCGCCGTAGACCGCTATCATGACGCCCGCCGCAATGGCGGTTCCGGCGGAACCGCGGCCTTGCTTTTATCAGCCGCCGTAGACCGCTATCATAACGCCCGCCGCAATGGCGGTTCCGATAACGCCGGCTACGTTGGGGCCCATGGCATGCATCAGTACGAAGTTGCCTGGATCTTCCTCAAGGCCGACTTTGTTGGAAACACGGGCGGCCATGGGCACCGCGGACACGCCGGCGGAACCGATGAGGGGATTGATCTTTTCTTTGAGGCAAAGGTTCATGAACTTGGCTACCAGCACACCCGCGGCGGTGGCAATACCGCAGGCCACTAGTCCCATCACCACTATGATCAGGGACGAGGGGTTCAGACACTTTTCGGGGGACATCTGGCTGCCCACCCCCAGGGAGAGGAACAGGGACACGATGTTCATCAGCTCGTTCTGGGCCGAATTGGAAAGCCGTTCCACCACGCCGATTTCCCGGAGAAAGTTACCGAACATGAGGCAGCCGATAAGCGGCGCCGCCGCCGGGATAAGGAGGAGGCTCAGGGTGAACACCACCATGGGGAAGGCGATTTTCTCGATCTTGGAAACCGGCCGGAGCTGCCGCATCCTGATGAGCCGTTCTTTTTTTGTGGTCAGGGCCTTCATAATGGGCGGCTGAATCATGGGTACCAGGGCCATGTAGGAATAGGCCGCCACCGCCACCGTGGCCAGGAGATGCGGGGCCAGCTTCGCGGCGACATAGATTGTGGTGGGGCCGTCGGCGCCGCCGATGATCGATACCGCGCAGGCTTCCTTGAGGTTAAAGGCCACCCCCGGCAGGAAGTTGGCGATACTGATGAAAAACAGGGTGGCGAACACCCCGAATTGGGCCGCCGCGCCCAGGATCGCTGTTTTTGGGTTGGCGATAAGGGGGCCGAAGTCGGTCATGGCCCCGATACCGATGAAGATAATAAGTGGGAAGAATTCGTTCCCCACCCCCGCGTTGTAAATGACATTGAGGAAACCCGGCTGCTCAAAGAGATGCAGTTCTTCGTTCCAGACCCCCGGAGATCCCATCCCGGCGCCGGGGATGTTCACAAAGATGATGCCGAACCCTATGGGCACGAGGAGCAGGGGCTCAAAACCCTTGGCCACACCGAGGTACACCACCACAAAACCCACGATAACCATGAGAAGTTCCTGCCAGCCAAAGATGGTAATGGGCAGGCCCGACGGGGTTTC
>JAIRXN010000039.1 GCA_031268245.1 Treponema sp.
TTTCCGAATTTTCTGGGGAAGCCAAACACCGCACCTATCCACTGAAATTTTCCACTTGGGGAACCCCTATAATAAAAATTCCCCCCCCCCCCCCCCCCCCGGATTCTTTCGCCGGAACCAGTATAATTCCGGCTGAAACTGATTTGAATAAGTAGTGCCAAGATCAATGAGACCGGAATTTCATCCGCCAGTGTATTCCCTTAGCGTTGCTGCCCTCTGTGTGTCCTTTTTTTTCATCTCTCTTTCCTGCAGCAGTTCCCGGGACGTCGTCCTTCTTCAGCCGGTAACAGAAACACCGAAAACAGAAGAGGTATACCGCATCACAGACTTTGAAGGCAGTGCGGAAGGCGGCGAGCTGCCGCTCTGGGTCGGAGAATATCTCGAACGGGGAATCCGGGGGGTTGAAGCGCTGGACACATACCGGGGCCGCTATGTTTTTATTGGAAGCGGCGAGGGAGACAATTTCAATGCCCTGCGTCACTGGAGCCGCAGTTTTACCGAATATCAGGATTTTGCCCTTCTGGCGGCGCAACGGATCGAAGAACGTTTCTACCGCGGGGTGGAATACTACCCGGATGATGAATATGGTCAATTTTTTGCAGAGTCCATGCGCCGGGCCTACGACGGGGAATATTACGGAGCCGTTAAGGAAGCCGTCTTCTGGATAAAGAAACAGGTTTTTGAAGCTGAAAATCAGGAAAACGGAACGGAGCGTTACGAATTTCTGGTACTGGTGAGTATTGAAAAAATTGATTTTGAGGCCCAGGTACAGGACATACTTTCGGTAAACCCAATACCAAAACCCACCAAGCGTCAGGAATCGGCCATTCAGCGGCTCCGTGAAAGTTTTTTTGAAAATTTCTAAAAAGCATTCTTTTGAGCCTGTTTCAAAACCCAGGGTTCGTTGACATAAAGGCGGGTTCTGTCTAAGCTCCAGGATATGGAAACAGCATTACAGTGGGGCCTCGGTCTCATCAGAACAGTACAGACCGTCGCCACTCCGGCGCTTACAGCCTTTATGAAAGCGGTGACCAACTTCGGAGCCGCCCCGGCCTATATGATCCTTCTCCCTCTTATCTATTGGTGTATAGATGAAAAAAAAGGATTCCGCCTGGGATTGGCGGTTATGACATCTACATGGATCAACCTAAGCCTGAAATTTCTCTGCAAACAGCCCCGGCCTTTCTGGCCCGGCTGGGATCCCTCGGTAGGAATGATCCGGGAGAGCCTCTACGGCTTCCCTTCGGGACACGTCCAGATTTCGCTGACCATGTGGGGTATTGTTGCATCATGGTTCAAAAAATGGCAGGCCTGGGCGGCGGCCATTCTCATCACCCTTCTGGTCGGGTTTTCCCGCATTTACCTGGGTGTTCACTTTCCCACCGATCTTGCGGGGGGCTGGATTCTCGGCGTACTGGTATTGACAGTATACTTTCTTTGTACCGAAAAGCTTGCGGCCTTTCTCCTCAAGGGCGGCATGCGTGTACAGTTTATCGTAAGCGCCGCGGCGGCCTTTGTGATGATTCTCTACAATCCCCAGGCCGTCAAAGAAATGCCCGGTGCGGTACAATCTCTCATCATGCCGGGCGGAGTTGTTCTGGGCATGGGATTCGGCTACAGCATCGCTGTCAATAAATTAAAATTTAATGCGGCCTCTCTTTTCGGACGCAGGAAAGCGGCGGCCTTCTTTACACGAGCGGCACGGTTCCTGCTGGGAATTGCGGGAGTGGCCCTTGTGTTTATCATCTTTTCCAGACTGAGGCGTCTTCTGGGAATTGAAGAGGGAGATGGGATCTACCGTCTTACAGTATTCATGCAGTTTGTATGTCTCGAATTGTGGATCTATGCGGGAGCGCCCTGGTGTTTCGGGAGAATCCGCCTCGCGGAAAGCGCCACCGGAAAGGCAGAGTGAGGTATACCGGAAGTGTTGCCGCATGGCTCCCTCTCAGGAACAGGCATGAATTCTTATGCGAATGACGATCTTATAGCCGCTGTTGCGACTCCTCCGGGTAAAGGCGCCCTGGCCCTGATCCGCTTAAGCGGAAAAGGTTCCATAGAGACTGCGGCGGGGGTGTTTTCGAGGCCGGAAAAACTCCTCCGCTCTCCCGGCAATACCATTGTTCACGGCTGGATACTCGGCCCCTCAACCGGGGAACAAGGCGGCAAGGTTGACGAAGTTATGGTTTCGGTTTACCGCGCTCCGGTTTCCTATACCGGCGAAGACAGTCTTGAAATTTCCTGCCACGGAGGCATTGCTTCCGCCGCGGTACTGGCGGCACTCCACCGTTCGGGTTTCCGGAATGCGCTTCCCGGAGAGTTCAGTTTCCGGGCCTTTATGAACGGCAAGATGGATCTTTCCCGTTCCGAATCGGTGATGGAACTTGTTTCCGCAAAAACAGACCGCGGCCGCAGTAATGCTGTCGGAAGACTTTCGGGTGTTCTTGAAGATGAGATAAACGGCATAAAGAAACTTCTCCTGGCTGTCCTTGCCGAAACCGAATTGTACCTTGACTATTCGGAGGATGAGGCGGATGCCGCCGCGGGGGAGGCCGCAGGCGCCTTTCCCGGCAGGGAGAAAGCGGAAGAAGCCGGAGAGAGGCTTCAAAAGCTATCCCTTTCATGGCAGCGGGAACGGCTCTATCAGGACGGGGCGCTGGCTGTTATTGCGGGCCTTCCCAATGCGGGAAAATCAAGCGTCTTCAACCTGCTCCTCAGGGAGGAACGTTCCATCGTTACGGAGATTCCCGGTACCACCAGGGACTGGATAGAGGCGTGGCTCTCCGTCGAAGGCATACCGGTGCGGCTTATTGATACGGCAGGGCTCCGCGATTCCGGCGACCCGGCGGAAAGACTGGGTGTTGAACGCAGCCGCGAATTGCTTGAGAGAGCGGATCTGCTTATCTATGTAATCGACGGGGAAAAGGGGCTGCGGGAAGAAGATCTGAATTTTCTGTATTCCGGAAAAACAACACTAGTACTGTGGAACAAGCTTGACAGGGCGAAGACTCCAGAAGATCTGAAGTTTGAAAAAAAAGTTCCCCTGTCTGAAACTGCACAGAGCGGCAAACCTAACGGAACTTCGGTAAGACCGCTTCCCTTCAGCGCCAGGACCGGAGAGGGCATGACGGAGCTTTTGGCGGCCATTGCCGCGGCGCTCAGGGATACTGCGGGAGAAGCCGCGGAAACCGAAAGCCCGGGTCTGGGAACCCGGCGGCAAAAAGACCTCGTGGACAGCGCCCTTGCCTCCCTGCATGAAGCCCTGAATCTTGCCGCACAGCATGAAGCCCTGGATCTCATAGCCCCCTGCCTCCGGGAAACGGTAAACGCGCTGGGAGAGATCACGGGCGAAGTGTCAACCGCGGACATGCTGGAACTCATGTTCAGCACATTCTGTGTCGGGAAGTAGCGGCATACCATATATTCATCCAGATTCCCCGCAGGTTTGCAGAGATCACCACTCCTATCCAGATACCGTAGAGGCCCAGGCTTGTACGGGACAGGAGGAATGCCAGTACCGGCTTTATGGCGTTGGTAGCAATCACCACGATTGAAGGCTCTATGGTTCGTCCTGTGCCCTTGAATGCGCCTGAGCCTACAGCTTCAATGTTCATGGCAAGCTGACAGAACGAAAGGATGCGCAGATAGGGGATGCCCAGAGCCATCATTTCCGGCGCCGGGAGAAACAGAGCAAAGACATAGCGGCCCGCAAACCAGAGGAAGGCCATTACAAAAAGACCCCAGACCGTCATGATGACTGAGGAAAGCCGTACAACACGATCGATCCGTTCCTGCTTACCGGCCCCGTAATTCTGGCCGATAAAAGCAACCAGTGCGGAACCGAAACCTGCACCGATAAGCCATGACAGTGATTCTACCTGAGATCCAATCCGGCTTGCGGCCACGGCGCTGGCGCCAAAGCCTGCTTCGATGCGGCCTGTTATCATGGAAAGAAAACAAAAGAATATGTTCTCAAGCCCTATGGGAATGGCCCACTTGAAAATCTGAATGGTTTTTTCCTTATCGAAGCGCAGCCTGAAAGAGAAGCCTCCAAAAGGTTTAAGCCGCAGCAGGAATATTGCGCCCATATTCACAAGGAATGAAAAAAACTGCGACAGGATCGTTGCCAGGGCCGCTCCTCTGACCCCCATCTCCAATACGGTGATAAAAATGGGATCAAGGATCACATTGGCAACGACCCCAACGGCAGTCATGATGAAGGGGGTTCTCGAATTCCCCGCGGCCTGAAAAGCGCCCCCGATGACGATGCCGATAAAACTCAGGGGCATCATGGTGGAAACGATGAGCAGATACGTGATGCCGTCTTCGGTCACCCCGGTTTCCCGGAAGCGGAAGAAACCGATCAGCTCCCGTCTGAACACTATCATGCAGAGCGCATAAAAAACGCCGAGAATTGCGGCGATGATAAAGGCATTGTGAAAATAAGCCAGGGCGGCCTTTTTGTCTCCCCGGCCCAGGGACTGGGAAATTCCTATCTCCGCCCCCATCCTGCCTATGAGCATGAAGCCGAAGGAAAGCCACATGAACATGCCCGCTGCGCCGGAGGCCGCAACCGCTTCGCTGCCAAGCTTCCCCAGCCAGAACATATCGGTGAGGTTGTAGGCCATCTGCAGAAACTGGTTCCCCATGATCGGAATGGCGATGAAGAGAAGTTTTTTTATTATGCCGCCTTCGGTGAGACTATATTTATCTTCGATGCCCATGTACAAGCCGCTCCCTGCAGCGCATATAAAAAATCCTCATTTCGGGACCGAAGGCCGCATGTATTGCCAGAGTGTACACCGCCAATTAAACTTGCGCTATGGGTTACGACTGTATCGTCATCGGCGGAGGTCATGCGGGGATTGAGGCTTCCCTTGCCTGCGCCAGGCTTGGCTGTTCCACGCTGCTCATCACCCAAAACCCCGACCGTATCGGAGCGCTCTCCTGCAATCCTGCGGTAGGCGGCCTTGCCAAGGGAAACCTCGTCCGGGAACTTGATGCGCTGGGCGGCCAGATGGGAAAACTTATCGACAGAACCATGATCCAGTACCGTCTGCTCAACCGCTCGCGGGGCCCGGCAGTCCAGGCCCCCAGAGCCCAGGCGGATAAACATGCCTATCAGACGGCGGCCCGGCAGATTCTGGAAATGCAAAAGGGTCTTTCGATCATGATGGACACGGTTGTTGACCTGTTAACGGACAATTCGGTACGCGGCGTTGTTACTCTGCGGGGAAGACAGATAAGCGCAAGAACAGTGATTCTTGCATCCGGTACTTTTATGGAAGGGAAGATCTTCATCGGCGACTATGATGCTCCCGAAGGAAGGCTGGGAGAGGAAGCCGCCCTCGGCCTGGGGCAGAGTCTCCGCAGGCTAGGTTTCCCCATGGGCCGGCTCAAAACCGGAACGCCTGCCCGCATTGCCGGCAGCAGTATCGACTACAGCAAAATGGAAAAACAAGACGGCGAGGATCCTCAAGGCTTCTCATTTGACATCGATCCTGCCTTCAAATTCCGTCCTCCATTCCCCCTGCTTCCCTGCTGGATCACCTATACCAACACAAAAACCCATGACATTATCCGTGCGAACATAAGCCGTTCCCCCCTCTACGGAGGGAAAATACAGGGTTCAGGTCCGCGTTACTGTCCTTCGATTGAAGATAAGGTGATCCGTTTTCCGGAAAGGGAGCGGCACCATGTTTTTGTGGAGCCCGAAGGACTCTACACGCATGAAATGTACCTCAACGGTCTTTCCAGTTCCCTGCCGGAAGACGTGCAGCATGATTTTATCCGCAGCATTGCCGGCCTTGAACAGGCAGAGATTGTGCGCCCTGCCTATGCGGTGGAGTACGATTACCTTGATCCGCAGGATCTCTACCCCACCCTGGAAAGCAAACGTCTTTCCGGTTTTTTTTGTGCGGGACAGACCAACGGCAGTTCCGGCTATGAGGAAGCCGCGGCCCAGGGCCTCATTGCAGGGATCAATGCGGCCGCAAAACTGCACGGCCTTGAAGCCCTTGTGCTGAACCGCTCCGAGGCCTATATCGGCGTACTTGTGGACGATCTTACCACGCTGGGTACAAAAGAACCCTACCGCATGTTTACAAGCCGGGCCGAACACCGCCTGATGCTGCGGCACGATACCGCCGATACAAGGCTCACCCCGAAAGGCCGCGGCATCGGTCTTGTGGATGATGAGCGCTGGCAGCGTTTCTGCAGGAAGAAGGAAGCCCTGGAAACGATACAGGAACTTTTCAGGGAACAGGGGATCAAAAACTATCAGGATCTTCAGAAGCAGGCTTCAGTGCAGAAACAAGTTTCCGTGCAGAAGCAGGCTTCTGCTTGGAAAAGCGGCCTTGAGGGAATGGAGACTTATCCTGAAGAATGGATTGAACGTGTAGCGCTGGATCTTAAGTATTCCGGCTACATCGAAAAAGAACAGCGGGCCGCGGCGAGAAACGCCAGGATGGATGCGGTAAAACTTGATCCAAATCTTGACTATTATTCCATTTCCGGCCTCTCCGCGGAATCAAAGGAAAAACTCACCAAAGTCAAACCGCTTACCATAGGCCAGGCTGCCAGGGTTCCCGGCGTCCGTCAGGGAGACATTGCATTGCTGATGGTGCTTGCGTCCGCTTCAAGACTGGGGAAGAGACAGAACAACGCTGATTAAATGTGGCTAATCAGCGCTTCCATAGGTTTTTGCTCTTCATTTTTAAGAATCCATTACAGAGTGAAGCGCATCCAGCCAGCCTTTACGGCGTTTTTCCCTTTCCTCTTTTTCCATCGAAGGAAAGTACTGTGTCCGTTTCACGGCGTCAAGCAAAACGGGCTTATAGATCCCCAGGGCAATACCCGCCATATA